>JAZQET010000013.1:0-15378 GCA_045539135.1 Eubacteriales bacterium
AAAGAGCATTTCTTGTGCTAAACTATTTTAGCATCATCCGGGTGTGGCGCAGGTGGTAGCGCGCTTGACTGGGGGTCAAGAGGCCGCAGGTTCAAGTCCTGTCACTCGGACCATAAAAAGAGAAGTTCCCAAAATGGGAGCTTCTTTTTTATTTTCTTCTGCAATCTTGAACCTGCGGCCTCTTGGCTTCGCCATCCCCGAACGGTTGCCTTTTTTCGCCCTCGGCGAATAAAGGCGAGTGAGTGGGGGCATCCGCCGCTTTAGCCGCGGGCAACGGAGTTGCTTGCGGCTACAGGTTCAAGTCCTGTCACTCGGACCATAAAAAGAGAAGTTCCCAAAATGGGAACTTCTTTTTTCTTTTTCGCCCTTGGCGCAATTCGTCGATTCTCCTTGACTCCCCACCTTGAAAGTGTTATGATTTTATCAACAAATGAAAAGGAGCTCTACAGTATGAGAAATGCACATATACGGTATCTTTGCTACCCTTCCGTTGTTTGCGTCGGCAAGGAAACAGAGGTGACCATTTTTCCGCGGGATCCCAGCCGGATCTTTCGGGAGGAATGGGAATATGAATTAGCGGTGGTGGGTCTGCGGGAAGATCAGCTGGACTATCACGACCGCATCCCCTTGGATCATCCCTGCACGGTAAAAGACGGTTGCTTGCATTTTACGCACCTTTTTGACCTTGAGCAGGAATATTCCATTCGCTTTTGCAAAAAGGGCGAGAAAGAGGAAAAAATCGCCCTCTACGCCGTGGAACAAGACCTTTATGAGTTACGTCCCTTAAAAGGCGATCTGCACGCCCACACCTACTATTCCGACGGGCAGGACGGCATTTCCGTGACCCCTGCCGATTATCGGGAGGAGGGCTTTGATTTCTTTGCCCTCACCGACCACAATCGGATGTATCCCTCCCTCCTTGCGGCGGAGCAATATAAGGACATCCCCTTGGGAATGCACATCCTCTCCGGCGAAGAGGTACACACCCCCGGCTCCATTGTTCATATCGTGCATGTAGGCGGCAAAGAAAGCGTTTCCCAAAAATACATTCACCAGCGGGAAGAATGGGAAGCGGAGATCGATGCGCTTGCCGCCGCAATGCCCGATGTACCCGAGCAGTACCGCCGCCGTGTTGCCATGGCAAAATGGGCTTGCGACAATATTCACCGCGCCGGTGGACTTGCCATCTTTGCCCATCCCTTCTGGTGCCCCAACCGCTATAATGTGACGGCGGAATTCGCCGATCTGCTCTTTGACGCCAAGATCTTTGACGCTTTGGAAGTAGTGGGCTGCGGCGCCGGCAAAGGGCGCACCAACAATCAGCAGTTGGCATTATGGCAGGAGCAGGCGCTCAAAGGAAATGTGATCCCCGCTGTGGGCAACAGCGATTCCCATAATCACGATTTTGATTTAGGCGGGTTCGGCAAACGGTTCACCGTTGTGTTTGCCAAAGAAAATACCACCGAAGCCATTTTGGACGCCATTCGCAAGGGATACACCTTGGCGGCAGAGCTTCCTTATGAGAGCGACAATGATGTTCGCTTCTACGGCGCACCCCTGCGGTTGGTTCTTTTTGCCCACTTCCTCTTTGAGCATTATTTCAACGAGACTTGGCGCCTTGCGGTCGGCGAAGGCATCCTGATGCGCCGCTATGCCCAAGGCGAGGCGGTGGAAAAGGAGCTTGCCGCTCTTGCCCCCACCGTGGAAAACTTCTACAAAGCCTTTTACGGCATCACTCCTGCGCCCACCCTGCCCAAGCGAACCAAAGACTTTTTGGATCGTTGCTTGGAGGTGCAACGCACCTTGGGTCCCATCACCAAGGGCTCCAACCTCTATATTTACGGCGGCAACGAGCGCAGAGAATAAGCGATCTGAAAAATCCCTCCAAGGAGGGATTTTTTATTTTTTCTACATATTTCGCCGCTTTGGACATAGAATAATTCCGAGGTGTTTGAAAAAAATGAAACGAAAAGAACCGCCCATCAGCTTCAGCGTTGCCTTGGAAAAAAATCCCACCGCCATGAAGACCTTTACTTCCCTGCCCCAATCCCTTCAAACGGATATTTTGCAAAAAGCGGGAACGATTTCCTCCCCTGCAGAAATGCAGGCTTTGATCCAAGAACTTCAAGGATAATATGGCGCAAAAGCAGGAACACTATTCTTGTAAACCAAAGCAAGGAGGTGAACCTGCAATGAAAAATCAACAAAAGAACAATCAAAACAGCAACAAGAAAAACGATCAAAGAAATGAACAGAAAAAAGATCAGAGCTTCCGCAACGAGCGCAAGGAGGATCTTCGATAAAACAACGCTTTGCGTCCCTAAGACCGCAAAGCAATGAATTGCCCTTTCGGGCATGAATTGGTCGGTGCCGTGAATTGCACCTACGGTGCATGAATTGCCTTTGGCATTGGAAAATGAGGCAATTCAATTCATGAAATCGAAGGATTTCAAATCATGAAGCCGCAAGGCTTCAATTCATGACGGCGTGCGCGTCAATTCATTTGATTGCATTTGTAACCATAAATGCAGTGCTTATCAAGAAAAAAGGACAGAGAATGTAAACATTCTCTGTCCTTTTTCTATCGACAAGTATCGTAATTTTTATTGCTCTTTCGGCTTGATCATCGGTTGCATTTTCTTATAAAGGCGCAGATAGCGGGCGGTATAAAGAACCATAGACAGCAGAATGGAGCACCCTTCCGCGCCCACCAAAAGCCAAACACCCAAGGAGGGAAGCTCCGGCATCAAAAGCAGTGCCATACTCACCAAAAAGAACAGCACGGTGGTCATCTTTCCGTACCAGACCGAGCCCTCCACCGTATCGGTCTTATGAATAAAGACCATCCCGATAATGCCCATATAAATCTCTTTTAAGACCAACAGTACCAGCAGATACCGCATAGGCACAAACCGCCATGCAAGGCAAAAGGCGATGGCGATCTGGGTCAGCTTATCGGCGATGGGATCAATGATCTTGCCCCAATCGGTGATCATTTGATAATGGCGGGCGATCCACCCGTCCACCACATCGGTGGCGGCGGAAAGCACCGTTAGAATTGCCGCAAGATAATAGTCCTGCAGACCGCAGTATACCCACACGATCAGGGGGATCATCCCCAAACGGACATAGCTTAGAATATTCGGAACGGAAAAAAACTGCCCGTGAAAACGGGTCTTTTTCATCGTTGCTCACTCCTATTGACAGTATTTCGATTTTATTGTACCCCTTTTGAAAAAGCAATACCATAGGCAAAAAAAATTTCGTGCCCAAAATTTGGGCACGAAATCAAAAATGTACTAAAATTCCTCAATGGCCTGCTTCATTCCGCCCAGCACCAATTTTGAAAGGGTGGGCACCAGAAATTCCGGCTCCTCCTTCCCTTCGGTAAGCCAGCGGGACACAGTACCGGTGAGGGCATCACTGTAAAAATCAATGATCAGCCGCTTCTCGCGGGCGGGGATCTTCTTTTCTTTGGCAAGATCCTCAAAAATACGGTTCATAGACATCTCCAAAAGATCTGCCATAAAGCGGTTGATCTCGCCGCTTTTAGGAGAGCGAAAGAGATGGAGGATGGTGCGCTTATTACCGGTCATCTGACGGGCGATCAGCAGTAAAAAGCTTTCCCAACTGTCCACCTGACTTTTGCTCATCTCGCCCAGCCGCAGCAATAAGGTCTGCTTGGCAAGATCAAACACATCGCTGAAATGGTAATAAAAGGTATTGCGGGTAATGCCGCATTCCTCCACAATGTCCTTCACCCTGATCCGATCCAAGGGCTTGCCCTCGATCTGGCGGGTAAAACAGTCCATAATGGCTTTTTTCGTCCACTGGGACATCTTTTTACACCTTCTTTTTCTGATAGGTCCAATGGTACATTTTGGGTCGTACCGCAGGAAGAACGGTCAGTTCCTTCCCCTCAAAGATCTCTTTGGCATTGCGCACAAAATCCGCGCAGGTGAGATCCCGCTCCCGTTGCATAGAGCGGGGAGCATCAAAGCGGATCTCATAGAGCCAAGGTCCCTGATAGCCCACTTCCTGCAGGGCTTCCAAAATCCGATCCCATTGCAGATCCCCCTCGCCGGGCAACCAATGGCGCTCGTTGAGGTAATCGTAATCGGAAACATGGATGGTCACGATCTTATCCCCCACCTTACGCACAAAGTCGGCAGGGTCTTCCATCAAGAGATGGTTGGTATCGAAGCAGACCCGCAGACGGTCATCGGCGCTGATCAAATCCAGCAACTCATAGGAGCACCGCCCCAAGCAGGTGCGGGGCAGATCCTCCACCGCCATCACACCGCCGTGGCGCGCTGCTACCTCTGCCAATTCCGCCAAACTCTTTTTGGCGCAGGCGATCCGCAAGGCACGCTCTTCATCGGGGTTGGCACCCACGCTGGGATGGATCACATAGATCTTAATGCCGATGGATGCCGCCTTCCCGATATAATCGGAAAGGATCCGCACCGCCTCTCGGCGCACCTCCTCATCGGTGGAGGCAATATTGGTATAGCTTGCAAAGGGCAGGTGGAAGGAGCGCAGCTCTACCCCTGCCTCCCCTGCCATTTCAGCAATGGCAGGAAAATCCAATTCGGGATATTCATCCCTTGTTACCGCGATCTCTGCCACCTCAATGCCTGCATCCCGATAAGCTTGGAACAGTTCTTTGGTTAAAGGCTTATGGCAGGTGGATAATCCAATTCGATACATCATTCTTCTCCTTTAGTTTCCGCACTCGATACTGATCTTATTAAAGAGATCCAAAAGATCCTCGGTGGTGGTCTTTTGCTTTTCTTCCCCTTTGAGATCCAAAATCGCCTGACCCTTATCCATCATCAAAAGGCGGCTGCCGTAGTCCACCGCATAGCGGAGGTTATGGGTAACCATCATAGCAGTCAACTGCTTTTCCTTCACGATCTTATCGGTCAGTTCCATAATGATCTCGGCGGTATGGGGGTCCAACGCCGCGGTATGCTCATCCAAGATCAAAAACTCCAAGGGGGTGAGGGTGGTCATCAGCAAGGCAACCGCCTGCCGCTGACCGCCGGAAAGAGAGCCTACCTGCACATTCATTTTATCTTCCAAGCCAAGACCCAAGGAAGCCAGCTGCTCCCGATAAAACTCTGCCCGCTTGCGGTTGACACCGGCGGTCAGGTTAAAGGGCTTGCCTTTATTATCTGCCATCGACATATTTTCCAAAATGGTCATATGAGGGCAGGTGCCTGCGGCGGGATCCTGAAAGACCCGCCCGATCTTCCGATAGCGGGTAAACTCCCGCTCCTTCAAGATGCTCTTGCCGTTGATCAGGCAATCTCCTGCGTCCACGGGAATGGAGCCGCAGATGATATTCAGCAAAGAAGTCTTTCCGCTTCCGTTGGAGCCGACGATGGACACAAATTCGCCCTTTTCCACCGTCAGATTAAAGCGGTCAAACAGGCACATTTCCGTCACGGTGCCGGGGTTATAGATCTTGGTAATATCTTTTAACTGGATCATACTGTTTCCCGCTCCTTTCTGAGTTTGGAATGCTTATTCAAAAAGGCGGTGATCTTCTCATTAAAGATCAAAATCAATGCAAACAACACCGCGTTCAACAGTTTCAAATAGATGCCGTTGGTATCCACCAGCACCAAATAATTAAGGCACAGCGAATAGATCACCGCACCGATGATCACGGCGGAGGTATCCTTCACAAAACGGATGCGGGAGAATACCGCGATGCCGATAATGACCGAAGCCAAGGCCATAACCACCTTGCCGCTTCCGCTGTCGTTATCATAGGAACTGAACAGGTTGGCATAAACCGCGCCTGCCATCGCCACAAAACCGTTGGCAAGGGCAAGACCTAAAATTTTATAATTGCCGCTGTCCCGCCCTAAAAGAACCACCAATTTTTCATTATCACCGGTAGCGCGAAGCATATAACCCAATTTGGTCTTTAAGAAGAGATCAATGATCAGTTTAAAGGCGATCACCAATGCCAGCTCTACCAGCAGGATCATATAATCCTCACCCTCTTTTCCGAATACAGAGATCAGGGGGCTGTCGAAAAGACCGTCCAGTTTCTCACTGCGGAAGGAGAAGATGGTGGTGGTCATTCCTGTTTTAGTCAGCAGCATGGTGGAGGCAAGGGTCACCGAAAGGAGGGCAGTCATCACAATGATGCCCGCCAGCAGATTGGAGATCTTAAACTTCACGTGCAGCACACCGGTCACGGTGCCCGCCAAAAAGCCCACCGCAAAGCTCAGCACAATGGCAAGCAGCGGCGGAAGCCCCGCCTTCAGCATCAAAACAGTGCAAAAGACACCGCCCAGAGGGAAGGTGCCGTCTACCGAAAGATCAGGAAAATCCAGAATAGAAAATGAAATATAGACGCCCAATGCCAAGATGGCAAAGCATAAGCCCATCTGCAGGCCGTCGATGGTGGTACCAAAAAATAATTGCATAGTTCGTTTATCCTTTTCTGAGGGAGAGTGCCTTGGGCACTCTCCCTTTGATAATCAGGCTACATCCGTAGCGGTCACGGTGGTGGGGACGGTCAGACCCATTGCGGCACAGACCTTGCTGTTGTAATAGTTCAAAGGCTCGGTGATGGTGGCAACGGGGATCTCATCGGCGGAGGTGCCGTTCAAAATCTTGGCGGCAGCCTCACCTGCGGCCTTACCCACATTGATGTATTCAATGGAGGCGCTGGCGGCACAGCCCACCTTTACCTGCTCGATCTCGGAGCCGAACACGGGGATCTTGGCATCGTTGGTCAGAGGCAGAATGTTGGTCTCCAATTTACCCACAACGGTGTTATCCAGCAGGTTCACAAAGCAATCCACATCGCGGCTGATCAGTTCATTCACCTTGGTATCAATGGTATTGATATCAGCCACAGCGCTATCCAAAATCTCCATACCGGCATAGTTCTTTGCCGCCTCTTTCAGGTTGGACACCTGAATGGGTGAGCTGGACTCTTCGGTGGAATAAAGGACACCGATCTTAAGATCGGTCTTATTCATAAATGCGGTTACCACTTCCAGTTGTTTTGCAAAATTGGGAATATCGGAAGAGCCGGTCACATTCTCATAATTTTCCATCACGGAAGCATCGGTAATGGCGCAATAAACCACAGGCACATCCCCGTCTGCCGCGGTAGCGGCTGCCACCGCAGAAGGAGTGGCAATGGCGATGATCACATCCGCCTTTTTATTTACCAGATTATTGGCCTGACTTTGAGAAACACTGGCATCAAAGTTACTGTTTACATATTCAATGGTATAAGTTTCTTCGCCGATCCCTGCGGCTTCTAAGCCTTGGATCACACCGTCATAGCAGTTATTCAAAGAAGCGTGGGAGCCAAATTGAATAATACCGATGGTGGGCTTGCTTTCTCCGCAAGCGGTCAGACACAGCATCATCACAGCGATCAAGGTTACAGCAAATACTCTCTTAAAGGTTTTCATCGTTCTTCTCCTATCTATATGTTTCTTTTTTATGGTTGTTGTCGGTTTAAATTCAGCGAGTTACGCCATCGGATCAATCCCATTTTTTTACCTCCAAAATAAAAAATCCCATACTTCCCGAAGGAAGTATGGGACAGAAAACAAATTCTGCGGTGCCACCCAAATTGATGAAATATCATCCGCTCACTCCGTACGATCATACGGCCGCGCCTTATAACGGGTGCGCTCCCCGTCAACTGCTACTGACGAAACTCTTCGCGTTCGGTTGCCCTCGCAAGTCCATTCGGAATTAGCTTTACTGCCGCATTCCCAGCATCTGCGGCTCTCTGGGAGTAAAGGGAAAACTCTTACTTACTCTTGCTCATCGGTTTTAGTATTACTATATGTTATTACTTTAGCACAATAAAGGTGCAATGTCAAGACTTTTTTAACTAAGCAATGCACGGTCGCTGGCGAAAGCGGAACCGCTGGTCTTTTGGAAGGCCTCCAGCAGTTTTTCCACCGTCAGCTTTTTCTTTTCTTCACCCTTGATATCCAAAATGATCTTACCGGCATTCATCATAATAAGACGGTTTCCGTTATTGATGGCATCCTGCATATTATGAGTGATCATCAGGGTGGTAAGTTTTTCCTCTTCCACGATCTCGCGGGTAATGGAAAGCACCTTAGCAGCCGTTTTGGGGTCTAATGCCGCGGTATGCTCATCCAGCAAAAACAGCTTGGGCTGATTCATGGATGCCATCAGCAGGGTAATTGCCTGCCGCTGACCGCCGGAAAGCAAGCCCACCTTAGTGGAAAGGCGATCCTCCAGCCCCAGATCCAAGCGCTTGAGCATTTCTTTATATTCCTTACGGTCTTTTTCAAAAATTGCCCAACCCAGCCCTCTGCGTTGACCGCGGGTGGTGGCAAGGGACATATTCTCTTCGATCCACATATCTGCGGCGGTGCCGGTCATGGGATCCTGAAACACTCTGCCGATGAATTTTGCCCGCTTATATTCAGGTAAACGGGTAATATCGGTTCCATCGATCACAATGGAGCCCGCATCCACCGCAAAGGTACCTGCAATGGCATTCAAAAGGGTGGATTTACCGGCACCGTTGCCGCCGATCACCGTCACAAAATCGCCGTCCTCCAAGGTAAGGGACACATCATCCAGCGCCACCTTTTCATTCACGGTGCCTGCGTTAAAGATTTTGGTGATATTCTTAATTTCAAGCATCGGCCTTCCCCTCCTTCTTATGTTTCACAAACAAGGTCTTTTTCAGGTAGGGAACTGCCAAGAAGACAGCAACCACCAATGCCGCCAACATCTTCAAAAGATCGGTATCAATACCGAAGAAGATAACCGTTTGATATACAATGTAATAAACAATACCGCCCACGATCACGCCGGTCATACGAATAATGTAATTCTGACCCATACGGGAAACAATGGCCTCACCGATGATTACAGCCGCCAAGCCGATGACGATACCGCCGCGGCCGTCGTTGATATCCGCTTTACCGGAATACTGCGCCAAAAGAGCACCTGCCAGAGCAACGATACCGTTGGAGATCATCAGACCCACCACTTTTACCGCGTTGGTATTAATGCCTTGGGCTCTTGCCATTTTTTCATTACAGCCGGTTGCCCGAAGACCCACACCGTATTTGGTGCCGAAAAAGGCATACAGCACACCGATCAGTACAATGCAGAAGATGGCAAGCACCACCATAGCATGGTAATTATCCATGGAGCTGAGCAACACATCCACCGTGCGGGAAGAAAGGGTACGGTTTGCCTGACCCATAATCTTCAGGTTGACCGACCAAAGGATCTGCTGGGTCAAAATACCCGAAAGGATCGCGGGAATCCCGCACACCGTTAAGAAGGTACCGGTCAAAAGACCTGCGCCCATCCCTGCCAAGGTAGCCACCAGCATGGCGGGCCAAACATTCCAACCGTTGGTCATCAGCATGGCGCAAACTGCCATGCCGGTCACGATGGAGCCATCCACGGTCAGATCCGCAATGTCCAATACTTTATAGGTCAAATACACACCCAGAGCCATAATGCCCCACACAAAACCGTGGGCCACAGCACCGGGCATGGCATTGATCCATCCGTCCAGAAAACTCAAAATTTCACTCACGAGCCTAAAATCTCCTTATAATAGTTGAGATGTGCCGCCCCGATGAGAGCGACACATCTATTATAATTTAATTAACACAGAATTGCAAGAGATTTTATGCCAAAGGGCTATATCCTTCGGGAGCGGTGATACCCAACTCATCGCAGATATCCTTATTATACTTCTTTACGGGAGCCTCATCATACTGAATGGGCA
This sequence comes from Eubacteriales bacterium, assembly GCA_045539135.1. GTDB lineage: Bacteria > Bacillota > Clostridia > Oscillospirales > QAKW01 > QAKW01. The sequence goes on from JAZQET010000013.1 coordinate 9,782, forward strand.
TCTCGGAAATATCCTTACCGTCCTTAAGGATCTCAACTGCCATCTCGCCGGTCTTCTTACCAAGGTTATAATAATCGATGGAAAGGGTTGCAATACCGCAAGCGCCGCAAATGCCGGCCTCACCTGCGATGATGGGGGTCTTGGTGGGCAGAACCACATTATTGATGGTCTCTGCACAGGAAGCGGCGGTGTTATCGGTGGGGATGTAAAGCACATCACACTCGGCAGCCGCAGTGGTGGCAAACTGTGCCACATCGCTGGAAGCGGTGAAGGCATATTCTTTCACGGTCAGATTTTTGCCTGCCAAGTATTCCTTCACAACCTTTACCTGATAAGCGGAATTAGGTTCTGCGGAGCAATAAAGCAGACCAACGGTTTTTGCAGCGGGAACCAGATCAATGATCATCTGCGCCTGCTCGGTAAGGGGAGCAAGGTCGGAGGTGCCGGAAACGTTTCCGCCCACAGTGCCGGAGAAGTTTTCCAGTTCCAAAGCCACACCGTATTCGGTGATGGAGGTACCCAACACAGGGATGGTCTCGGTAGCGTTATATGCCGCCTGCAAAGCGCCGGTAGCATTTGCCATGATCAGATCCACCTTTTTGGAAACGAAATCGTTCACAATGGTGGTGCAAACATTATTCTCGCCTGCCGCATTCTTTTCCAAGAAGGTAACATTTTCTTCGCCCAAGCCGGCAATAACCGCATCCTTAAAGCCCTTGGTTGCGGCATCTAATGCCTCATGAGGTGCCAACTGGCAGATACCAACGGTGAATTTTCCGTCGTCTGCTGTATTTCCGCAAGAGGTCATCCCGACCATTGCGCTCATCATCATCACAATAATGGCAACCAATGCCACCCAATTTTTTGCTTTCATTTTTCTGTTCTCCTTTGAACGTGCTTTTATTATTTAAGATTTTAACACTTTGGTGTGTTAAAGTCAAGACTTTTTGTAAAAAAAATTTGCCACCCCGAAGGGTGGCAAAAAAGTCAGCTCAATTCTTTATATTCAGCGGGAACGGTGATCCCCAGTTCATCGCAAATGGCTTTGTTATACTGCTTCGCGGGAGACTCATCATATTGGATCGCCATGGTTTCGATCTTCTCTTCGCCCTTTAAGATCTTTACCGCCATTTCGCCGGTTTTCTTTCCTAAATTATAATAGTCAATGGAAAGGGTGGCGATACCGCAACCCTTGCAGGTGCCGAAGTCACCGCAAATAATGGGGGTCTTGGAATTGATCACCGCATTATTGATGGTCTCTGCGCAGGACGCGGCAGTATTATCGGTAGGAATATAAAGAGCATCACACTCGGCGGCAGCGGTTGCGGCAAACTGTGCCACATCATTGGAAGCGGTGAAGGCATACTCCTTCACGGTCAGGTTCTTTCCTTCCAAATATTCCTTTACCACCTTTACCTGATAGGCGGAATTGGCCTCGGCAGAGCAATAAAGAATACCAACGGTCTTGGCGGAGGGCACCAGATCGATCACCATCTGTGCCTGCTCATTGAGGGGAGCAAGGTCGGAGGTACCGGAAACATTGGAGCCAACCACACCGGTGAAATCTTCGATCCCCAACGCTACACCGTATTCGGTGATGGAGGTGCCCAGCACAGGGATGGTTTGGGTGGCATTATAAGCCGCCTGCAAAGCGCCGGTGGCATTTGCCATGATCAGATCTACATCCTTGGTCACAAAATCATTCACAATGGTGGTGCACACGCTATTCTCACCGGAAGCGTTTTTCAGCATAAAGGTGACATTTTCTGCACCGAAAGCGGCGGTCACTGCATCCTGAAAGCCTTGGGTTGCGGCATCCAGCGCCTCATGGGGTGCCAACTGGCAGATACCGATGGTATACTTTCCGTCATCCACCTTGTTGGAAGCGGCCGAAGGACGGCGGCAAGCGGTAAGACCGCAAAGCAACAACACAGCCACGGTCAATAAAGCAATTACTCGTTTCATACTTTTTTCTCCTTAATATATAATGTAGGATCGATGCTTTAGTATGGTGAAATTTTACCACGCGAAAGGAACTGTTGTCAACCCTTTTAATAAAAAAAATACGGGATCTTTGTATATATACAAAGATCCCGTAAAAAATATTCACTTTTTATGCAGTGGGAAGCAAGGTGTTTTCGGGAGTCAGAGGATCTGCCACCGTAACATCGGCAAAATAAGCATCAAAAATGTCTCTTGCCACCGAACCCACATAGTTTCCGTGGGCACCGTGTTCCACCACCACACAGACCGCAAGCTCTGCCTGATCGGCGGGGGCGAAGGAAACGAAGATGCCGTTTGCGGTGCCGCTGGGTACCGACGCAGTACCGGTCTTGGCGCCTGCGGTAATGGCATAGGAATAACCAAACACACCGCCTGCGGTACCGGTCAGGGCACATTCTACCATCCCCTGCATAATGGCATGGTAGTTTTCGTCCTTCATTTTCAGGCTATCCAGCGCATTGATCTTTTCCGGCTGGATGCAAACACCGCTGACCGCATCATAAACCCCCTGCACCATATGGGTCTGATAGCGGGTACCGCCGTTGACGATGGTCGCCACATAGTTGGCAAGCTGCAACGGTGTGAACAGATTATCCGACTGACCGATGGCCGCCTGCAGAGTGTCGCCGGGGTACCAATATTCCTCAATGGCTTCGCGGTAAGCAGGTCCTGCCAGAATACCGCTCGCCTCCCCGATCTCCACACCGGTCTTGATGCCAAGACCCAGCTTGGAGCAGTAGCGGTTCAGCGCATCGATGCCCATCCGATCCGCCACCTCATAAAAATAATAGTTGCAGGAGTTTTTCAGCGCCAGCACAATATCCTGCAGACCGTGACCCCTGCCGTAATCGGTAAAGTACCAGCAACGGGGGCTGTAGCCTTGATACTTAATGTACCGCCCTGTATCATTGATCTTTTCGTTCCGCCCCACGACCCCTTCTTCCAAGGCGGCAATGCCTGTAGCCATCTTAAAGGTGGAACCGGGGGCATAGGTGCCGTAAAAAGCACGGTTGAACAATGGCTTGGTCTGATCGGTCGCCAGTTCATTATACTGGGTCTCAAATTCCGTTTGAGTATAAGTGGGATAAGTGGCACTTGCCAAAATGGCGCCGCTGTTTACATTCACCACTACCACCGCGCCTGCATTGGCATCCTCTCCGTCCCGCCCCGGCTCGCCGGAACGGCGCACAATGGTCTCAATGCAGTTCTTCAAGGAATCCTGCGCGATCTTTTGAAGATTACTGTCGATGGTCAGCACCACATTATTGCCGCTCTCTGCCTCTTCCAGCACGGTAACATTCAGCACCTTACCGGAGGAATCCCGCTCGATCACGCGGGTGCCGTCGGTACCCTTCAGGGCACTTTCCATCGCCTTTTCGATCCCTGCTTTTCCCAAGGTATCGTTCATACTGTATCCGCTGGCGGAAAGGGTCTCATATTCTTCTGCATAGATCTTGCCCACATACCCCAAAAGGTGGGGTGCAATGGCAGGATCGGTATAATAACGAATGGGCTGGGTATCAATATCCACACCGGGGTATTCATCGGATAATTGCTTGATGGTTGCCACCAGATCCACGCTCACATCCCCTGCAAATTCATAGGGGGTAAAAAGAGAAAAGCCGGTAAGCGCCATTTCATACCGCACCCCTGCGATCTTCCGCTGGGCATCCTTGGTATACTCTTCCAGATCATATTCCTCCACCAAAGCGGCAAACACCGCTTCCGCAGTGGGGATCCCTTCCAGATCCAAAGTCTTGAAAAGTTTTTTGATGGCGGCATCCTCTGCATTGTCGGTGGTATAACCGTAAGGCGCGGTCATCGCCAAGGGCAGGCGGTCATAATAGCCTGCGTTATGCTCTTCCATCAGGCGGATCAGCCGATAGATGATGTCGTTTTGCTCTTCCTTGGGCATCAGCGCGCGGGTGAATTTGATGCAATAGCCGGTGGTATTGGTCACCAAGCTCACCCCGTTGCAATCATAGATGCTTCCGCGGGAGGCGGTAATGGTCTCGGTGGAATAGATCTTTTGCTCCGATTGCTCTTTATAATATTCTCCGTCCACCAGTTGCAAGCGGATCAGGGTAAACAGGTAGCTGACAAAGACCACCGCCACCGCCGCCACGATCACGATCTGGCGGGTATTTCCGTTTCTTGAGGTCATCCCAATTCCTCCTGTTCCCGAAATCTGCGGTCATAATGCCAAAGGATTCCGTAAAGAGGATAGGCAAACAAGCCGGAGAAAAAGACGGTAGGCAGCATCCGCTTCACAATAGCAAGCCCAAAAGGCACCTGATCCCAGATCAGCAGATGGAATAAATACTGCAAAAGCTGCTGCAAAATCAGCAAGCCGAGACAGATGGCAAGATACACCAAAAATTTTCTTTGCAGAACCAACTCCAGCGCAATGGAGATGAAAAAGCCCGCAAACATAAATAAGATGGCATCCAAACCCACCACCGATGCGGTGGTAAGCTCCGCCAAAAGCCCTGCCGCCAAGCCAAACCACGCAGAAAAGGCGGGGGACTCAAAAAAGGCGATTCCCACCGTAAGGAGCAATAAAAGAGACGGCGCGCACTCCATAAAGCGCACGCCGAAAACAGGTACGCTTTGCAATAAAAAGCATACCAGCGTCAAAATCACATATTCCACAATTTTCCAGTAGTTTGACGGTCTTGTGAACATCAGTTCTCACTTTCAAAGTTGGTAATCACAAAAACGGTGCTGACCTTGGTCACATCCACAGCCGGCTCCAACACCGCATACTGGGAGATCCCGTGACTTTCGGTTTTCAGTTCCTTCACACGGCCCAAAAGGACCCCTGCGGGGAACACCCCGCCCACGCCGCTGGTCTCCACCGCATCTCCCGCAGTCAGTACCACGCCGGCATCTAAATAGGCAAGCTTCAGCAGTCCCTCTTCCGAAAGGGCATAATCCCAGTCCAAGACCCCCACATCACCGGTGCGGGTCACAATGGCACCCATCTCGCAGGAAGAATCCAGCACGGTGGACACCTTGCACCAGGTCAGCCCCAGTTCGTTGACATAGCCCACCACACCGTCGGCAGTCATCACCAGATCTTTTTCCGCCAACCCGTCGGCAGAGCCTTTATTCAGGGTCAATGTATGGGAGTACCCGTTTTGGTCACTGCCCACCACCGTGCAGGCGGCAAATTGAAAATCGCTATGCTTCTCGGCAATGCCCAGCATTGCCTTCAGGCTTTTATTCTCATTCACATAGCTTTCCGCATCCCGCAGGTACTGACCCACGCTTGCCAGTTCATTTTTTAGTTTATCGTTTTCCGCCTTCAGTGCGTCATACTCCGTATAGGCACGCACCAAATTTCCGCCGGAGCGGATCACGGTGGTGCAGAAGTTTTGAAGCGGGGTCACCAAGGTGCCGCCGATATTCTCCAAAAAATTCATCCGCCCGTCCGCTGCGGTATCCATGATCATCATTCCCATCAGCAATACTGCCGCAATACAGACGGCAATAAAAGTACGGGAAGTAAAAATGCCCTTCATTATCGAGCAAGGGAGGCCCAGAGAATGGGATTCTCAAGGCTCTTACCGGTGCCCAGTGCCACGCAATCC
>JAZQET010000014.1:0-9708 GCA_045539135.1 Eubacteriales bacterium
GGTGCGGATCGCCAACGAATGGCCCGCCGATTATTTCATCAGCATCCACGCCAATGCCTCCACCAACCCCGCCGCAAACGGCACCGAGATCTATACCTTTCGGGACAACGGCTCTGCCCATGAGCTGGCAGAGGACATTCAGCAATCCATCGTGGAAATTATGGATATGCGGGATCTGGGGGTCAAGACCAACCCCACCCTCTATGTGCTCCGCCGCACCGCAATGCCTGCTCTTCTGATCGAGCTTGGCTTTATTACCAATGCGGAAGATGCCCGCAAAATGGCCGAGGACCCTCAAGGCTTCGCCCGCGCCATTTATTTGGGAGTGTTGGAATACTTCGGCTTAAACTGATTCAAACAGAAAAACGGCTCTCGGTTTTACCGTGAGCCTTTTTTGTGATCCGGTCCTTTATATTAGGAATTATACCCGTTGGGGTTGTTCTTCTGCCAATTCCACAGATCGCGGCACATATCGTCCAAATTCTTTTCTGCCACAAAGCCGATCTCTTCGCGCGCCTTGGCGGGATCTGCATAAAGAGCGGCCACGTCGCCGGGGCGGCGATCCACGATCTGATACTTAATGGTCACACCGCTTGCCTTCTCAAAGGCTTTGACCATATCCAATACGCTGTAGCCAACGCCGGTACCCAAGTTATATGTAAAGATACCGTTTTTGCCGGTCTGGGCTTCCAAAGCTCTCAAGTGACCCTTGGCCAGATCCACCACATGGATAAAGTCGCGCACGCCGGTGCCGTCGTGGGTATTATAATCCCCGCCGAATACCGACAACTGCTCCCGCTTGCCGATGGCAACCTGCGCAATATAGGGAGTCAGGTTATTGGGAATACCCTGAGGATCTTCACCGATCATACCGCTCTCATGGGCACCCACAGGATTGAAGTACCGCAACAGGGTGATGGTCATATCGGGGTTTGCTTTTGCAATATCGGTGAGCATCACTTCCTGCATCAGCTTGGTCTGACCGTAAGGATTGGTTGCGCTGGTGGGGAAATCCTCCATAACGGGAACCACCTTGCTATCGCCATACACGGTAGCGGAAGAGGAGAACACAAACTGCTTGGTGCCGCTCTTCTTCATGGCATCCAGAATATTCAGAGTACCCACGATATTGTTGTTATAATAGAACCAGGGCTTTGCAACGCTTTCGCCCACTGCCTTAAGACCTGCAAAATGGATGACTGCCTGAGGCTTTTCAGCCATAAAGATCTCTTCCATCTTGGCCTTATCCAGCATATCTGCTTCATAGAACTTAAAATCCTTGCCGGTGATGGCGCGTACCCGCTCCAATGCCTTGGGACAGCTATTATAGAAGTTATCAAAAATAACCACCTCATAGCCTGCGTTCAGCAGTTCAACCACCGTGTGGGTACCGATATAGCCGGCACCGCCTGTTACCATTACCTTCATAACTCCAACTCCTTTACATAATCGCTCATTTCTATACGAATCTGAGAAAGACTGTTTCCCGCATCCTCCGCAGTCCACTCCGCCAATCTGCCTTGGGGCAGGTCAACAGCGTCTGTTTCAAAGCGGAAACAAGTATTTTCCCCTCTTCGTTCATAATGCAGAGTTGCTCCCTGCAGTTCTGCCAATTTCTTTGCGGTATACAGCCCGAAGCCAATGCCCTTCACGCCTTTGCGATCCGGTCGGCTGTATCCCACGGTAAATAATTGCTTCGGGTCTTCCACGCCGGAGCCGTTATCTCCCACCACAATGGAGACCCGCTCCCCCTTGCGCTCGGTCCAGACCGTGACCCGATCTCTGCAAAAGCGCAAAGCGTTACTGAATAAATTGCCCAGAATGATTTCCAGATCCTCCGGCATCACCATGGCATAGACCTGCTCATCGGAGGGCAAGCAACGGATCTTTGCCCGAGGCTCAATCTCATTATATGCATCCGCATAGGTCTCAATGAGGCTCTGCAGATCCATGGGCACAAGGTAGCGGTTTTTGCCCGCACCGTCCAGCATTTCATAAAGATGCCCGTTGACCCGCACCATCCGACGGACTGCGTCGCTGATCTCTTTTCCCCGCTCATCGTCGCGCTCCACCAAGCGGGCGGTACCGTAGATCTCATTCAGCAGGCTGTTGATCTTTTCATGATAGCTGCGGTAGATTATCAGCGCTGTATCCCCATTCAAGGGGGTAGGCTCCCGCACAGGCTGATAAACCAAATACTGCTGATCCTTATAAGGATACGGAGTAATGGAAAGGTTCAGCGTTTGACCGCCCACCGCGCAAGAGAGTTCCCCGCAGCGGCACTCTGCCAAGCATTTTTCCCCTTCCTTCGCCATTGCCGAAGTGAGCACCTCTTCCAAGAGGAGGTTCATAGATGCCGCCAATTCTGCCATCTTCGGATTGGCATATATTCTGTTGTTCTCCCCATCCGTTACCAGAACAGGCTGGGAACAGTTGCCGTAAAGGGCGGCAAAAAAATCCGAAACCGCAGTCATCATCCTTCTCCTTCTCAACGGTGCCTTATAAGACTATTATATACATATTTCCGATCAAATTCAAGACAGAAGTTTTGCTTCCGTCAACCGATCGGCGCAATAGACCAATTTCAGGTGGAAAAAGGGCGCGCGCTGATCCAAAAGTTCCAAAAAGATCCGATCCCCTTCCCACTGGGGCAGGTCGTTCATTTTGGACTTAGGCACCCATTGGGGCACCCCTTCATCGCACTCGGTCAAAGTGCCCGAAAACCGATCGGACCAAAAGAGGTGCATCCGTTCCTCATAACCATCGGCATTAAAGTCCACGATCCCGCGGTACTCTGCTTCTTCCAGGGTCAGCCCCGTTTCTTCCAAGGTCTCCCGACGGATGCATTCCTCGGGGGTCTCCCCCTCCATTAATTTTCCGCCGATACCGATCCATTTATCCTTATTGATGTCGTTTTCTTTTTTAATGCGATAGAGGAGCAGATAGCACTCCTCCCGCTCTAAATAGCAAAGAGTCGTCTCGATCATTTCAGGAACCCGTTGATGATCTGCTCTTCCGCCTCCTGCTCGGTCAGACCCAAGGTCATCAGCTTCACCAACTGCTCCCCTGCGATCTTGCCGATGGCGGCTTCATGGATCAGGCTGGCATCCAAATGAGCCGCCGTGATCTCGGGAATGGCGCTGACCACCGCTTGATCCATAATGATGGCATCGCACTCCGAATGACCGGTGCAACGGTTATTGCCCCGAATATTGGAGCGAAAGACCTGCTTGGAGCGTCCCTTTGCCACCGAGCGGGAGATCAGGTTGCAATGGCAGCCTTCCCCGTCCATATCCACGGTAAAATCCGTTTCTGCCCACTGATTTCCGTGGGTCATAATCTTCTCTTTGATGATCAAGGTTGCCTCGGCACCAAGGCGGGCGGTGGTCACACGGCGGGTAGAATCCACGCCCTTAATTTGGGTGGTCTCCATTTCCAGATAGCCGCCGTCCTCCACCTCCACCACGGTGGTGGGGTTCATCAGCCGCTTGCCGTTTCCGTCCCCCGCGCCATAGTGGCGCTCAATATAGCGCACCTTGGCATTCTTCCCCACATGGAAGGTATGGACGCCGTCGTGCTTGGAATCCTGCTCTCCGCCGTTATGGATGCCGCACCCTGCAATGATGGTCACATCGGCACCCTCGCCGATATAAAAATCATTGGAGACCACATCGTTAAGGCCGCTTTGGCTCAGCACCACGGGGATGTGCACGCTTTCCTTTTTGGTAAAGGGCTTGATGATGATATCAATCCCGTCTTGATCCTCTTTGGTCACAATATCAATATTTGCGGTGGTCTTTCTGCCTGCCGAGGTCCCGTTGGCACGGATGTTATAAGCGCCTTCGGGGATCTCATGAAGCTCTGCCACCTGTTTTAATAAATCTTTTTGAATGGAATCCATTTTATTACTCATTTCCTTTTACCAGCATTCCGCAGGTTCCGTTTCCTTGGAAGAACTCCGGCAGAATGGTTTCTTTATCGCCCACGGCACGCACGGTACCGTCTGCCACCACCACGATCTTATCCGCAATATTCAGGATCCGCTCCTGATGGGAGATAATGATGATGGAACCGTTGATGGTTTTATGCATCTTTTCAAACACCGCGATCAAATTGGAGAAGCTCCAAAGGTCAATGCCCGCTTCCGGCTCATCAAACACCGAGATCTCGGTTCCTCTTGCCAAAACCGAGGCGATCTCGATCCGCTTGATCTCGCCGCCGGAGAGGCTGGCATTCAGCTCGCGGTTTACATAATCTCTTGCGCAAAGACCCACTTCGGAAAGATAGGCACACACCTCACCCACCGAAAGTTCCTTGCCTGCGGCAAGGGCGATCAGATCTTTCACGGTAATGCCCTTAAAGCGCACCGGTTGCTGAAAAGCAAAGCTGATGCCTTTTTTGGCACGCTCGGTCACCGAAAGGGCGGTAATATCTTCTCCGTTGAGAAGGATCTGACCGGAGGTGGGGGTATAGATGCCTGCAATGATCTTCGCCAAAGTGGATTTTCCGCTTCCGTTGGGACCGGTGATGGCAACAAACCGCTCGTCTACCGTCAGACTGATATTTTTCAAAATTTCCTTTTCGCCCTCTTCATTTTGAGCGGTATAGGAAATATTACGCAATTCAAGCATAGGGTCCTCCTGAATGATATCCTGAATTATATATTATAAACCATTCTTTATTGTAACCAATTCCTAAAGAAAGGTCAAGCATATTCCAAAGAATTTCGCTATTTTTCCGTTTTTTATTGACAGAGTATATAGGCTATGGTAGGATATAGTTGCAAACGCAACCGTTGCATTTGCAACTAATCAAAAAGGAGACCTTAAAATGGCATCCATTGTTCGTCAATTCCGCACCATTCATCGGTGCCAGCGGCTGTATATCAGCGATCAACTGAAGGAGTATCCTTTGGCGGCACGCTATTACAGCCTGCTTCTTGCGGTTTGGAACCACCCCGGTTTTTCCCAAGATCAACTGGCGCGGCACCTGCGGCTGAATAAAAGCTCCATTGCACGCGCGGTGGCGCAGTTGGAGGAGCAAAACTATGTAAAACGCGCTCCTTGCGAAAAGGATCAGCGGATCATCCGCGTTTATCCCGCTCCCAATATGGAAATTGCCATTCCCCTGATCCGCAAGGCGGCTAAAGAATGGAAAGAACTGATCACCGTCGATCTTTCGGCAGAGGAATTGGAGCATTTCGCTTGGGTATTGGAACGCATCAACCAACGGGCGATCCTTGCCATCGACAGTCAATACGACGAGGAGGACTTATGAAAACCATCCTTCGCTACTTAAGACCCTATATCCCCCGTATGTCGCTGGGTCTTGCCATAAAGATCGGCGGCACCATGGCGGAATTGCTGATTCCTTATATTTTGAGTCATATTTTGAAAGAAGTGATCGTGACCCAAGACATCCGTCAGGTGATCTTTTGGGGCGTGATGATGATGGTCTGCTCCGGCATTGCCTGCCTGATGAACATTATTGCCAATCGGATGGCGGCGCGGGTCTCCCGCAATTTTTCGGAGCATCTGCGGCGGGATCTTTTCCATAAAATGCTGCACCTTTCCGCCGCTCAGACCGACCGCTTCACCATCCCCTCTTTGGAATCGCGGATCACCAGCGATACCTACCATCTCCATCATTTTATCAATATGATGCAGCGGATGGGCGTGCGTGCGCCCATTATGCTGGTGGGCGGCATCGCCATCACCCTTTTGATGGATCCCTTTTTATCCCTTTCGATGCTGGCTATTCTGCCCTTTATCTTTGTGACCGTTTATTTCTTTTCCAAAAAGGGCATCCCTATGTTCCGCAAGGTGCAGACCGCGGTGGATCGGATGACGCGGGTGGTGCGAGAGGATGTAATGGGCATTCGGGTCATCAAGGCTCTTTCCAAGACCGCCTATGAATCCCGCCGCTATGATCAGGTCAATGCCGACCTTGCCAAGGACGAGCAAAAGGCAGGCCTTACCACCGGCGCCATCAATCCCATTATGACCTTCTTGATGAACGGCGGCATTGCCTTGGTCATCTCCATGGCCGCCTTTCGCGTTGCAGGGCATCGCTCCGATCCCGAAACAGTGGTGGCCTTTATGCAATATTTCACCCAGATCTCTATGGCGATGATGACCATCTCCCGCATCTTTGTGATGTATACCCGCAGTGCCGCTTCCGCAGGGCGGATCGGAGAGGTGCTGAACATCACCTCCGATATGCCTTTGATGAGCGAGGCGGATTGCCCCTCCAAAGAGACCGATGCCCATATTGAGTTTGAGCAGGTCTCCTTCTCCTACCTTGGAAAAAAGAACGATCTGGAAAACATTGATTTTGCCCTGCCCCGCGGCGGTTCTTTGGGCATTATCGGTGCCACGGGAAGCGGAAAATCCACCTTCATTAAGTTGTTGACCCGTTTTTACGATGCCACCGAAGGCAAGATCTTCATTAACGGGCGGGATATCCGCACCATCCCCGATGAAGAACTGCGCCCCATGTTCGGGGTGGCACAGCAGCAGGATTTTGTGTATGCGGAAACGGTGGAGGATAACATCCGCTTCGGCAGAGACCTTTCTGCGGAGCAGATCCGCACCGCCGCAAAAATTGCCCAAGCAGACGATTTTATTACCGCCTTCCCCGAAGGCTATGCCCATCCCCTTTCCGCCAAGGGAACCAATGTTTCCGGCGGTCAGCGTCAGCGGATCCTGATCGCCCGCGCGGTGGCAGCATCCCCTGAGATTTTGGTGCTGGACGATAGCTCCTCCGCCTTGGACTACCGCACCGATGCCAATCTGCGCAAGGCATTGAAGGAGCAGGCGGCAGGCACCACCTTGATCACGGTCGCCCAGCGGGTCAGCACCATTAAGGATTGCGACCTGATCTTGGTTTTGGAGCAAGGAAAGATCATCGGCAGAGGCACCCATGAGGAACTGCTTGCCTCTTGCCCCGAATATAAAGAGATCAGCGATTCGCAGATGGGAGGTGCTTTCGTTGAGTAGAAGATTAAGTAACACCCCTGCCGAAGCACCTAAAAAACTGGACCGCAAGACCACCAAAAATGTGATGATGCGGCTCTGCGGCTACATTTTAAAGTTCTGGCCTCTCTTTTTAGTGGCTTTGATCTTGACCTTGATCTCCAACCAACTGCAGTTGATGGGTCCCATGTATTCCGGTGCCGCCATCGATGCCCTCACCGCTCAAGAGGGCGTGGATTTCGATGCAGTTTGGAACAATGTCTTTTGGATGCTTCTTTGCTATGCCGTCTCCGCCCTGCTCTCCTATGGATTGGTGGCGGTGATGATCCGCTTGAGCAAAAAAATCGTTTATTTTATGCGCAAGCAGTTGTTTGATAAACTGATGACCCTGCCGGTGCGGTATTTTGACCAAAACGCGGTAGGTGATATTATCAGCCGTATTTCCTATGATATTGATACGGTGAACAGCTCCCTTTCCCACGATCTTTTGCAGGTAATGACCAGCCTTTACACGGTGATCGGCTCCCTGATCTTTATGTGGCGGATCTCCCCGCCTCTGATCGCGGTCTTTGTGATCACCGTGCCTGCCTCCATCCTGTTTGCCCGCTATCGCTCCCAAAAGGTGCGGCCGCTGTTTCGGGAGCGCTCCCGCAAATTGGGAGAGCTGAACGGCTATGCGGAAGAAATGCTTTCCGGTTGCCGCACCATTGAGGTCTACGGGCAGGAGGACACCATCTGCGCCCGCTTTAACCAACGGAACACCGATGCTATGGACGCCTATAACAAAGCCGAATACTACGGTGCCATTATGGGACCTTCCATGAACTTTATCAATAACCTTTCCCTCTCCCTGATCATGGTGCTGGGCGGCATTCTCTATATGTACTCCCAAAACGGTGCCGTGCAGGCGGGAAGTATCTTTTTCATCACCTTGGGCGGAGTGGCGCAGTTTGTGCAATACTCCCGCAAATTTGCAGGCCCCATCAATGAGTTTGCCAACATCCTCCATGAATTTCAATCCGCCTTTTCGGCGGCAGAGCGGGTCTTCCGCATTTTGGATGAAGAGCCCGAGCCTGCCGACCTGCTCGATGCCCAACCCTTGGAGCAGGTGCAGGGTGCGGTGGAGTTTAAGGACATCTTCTTTGGCTACGTGCCCGAAAAGGAGATCCTGCACGGGGTTTCGGTCACCGCCGCCCCCGGCAAGACCATTGCGGTGGTGGGACCTACCGGTGCAGGAAAGACCACCGTTATCAACCTGCTGATGCGGTTCTACGATCCCCAATCGGGCACCATTACCATCGACGGTAAAGAAATCTGTTCCGTCCCCCGCGCCGATCTGCGAAGCGCTTTTACCATGGTTCTGCAGGACACTTGGCTGTTCCACGGCACCATCTATGAAAACATCGTTTACGGCAAAGAAAATGCCACCCCTGAAGAGGTGTATGCCGCCGCCAAGGCCGCCCGCATCGACCATTATATCGAGCATCTGCCCGAGGGCTACGATACCGTCCTTTCCGACGACGGTGTGAACATCTCCAAGGGACAGCGGCAGTTGATCACCATCGCCCGCGCTTTTCTTTCCGATGCGCCTATGCTGATTTTGGATGAGGCCACCTCCAATGTAGACTCCCGCACCGAGATCAAGATTCAGGAGGCGATGAACCGCCTGATGGAAAACCGCACCTGCTTTGTGATCGCCCACCGCCTTTCCACCATTCAAAATGCTGATTGCATTCTGGTACTGCAAGACGGAAAGATCAGCGAGCAAGGAACCCACGATGAACTGATGAAAAAAGGCGGCTTTTACAGCCGACTCTATAACGCACAGTTTGATTAAAAAAAGACCGCCTCAAGGCGGTCTTTTTTAATCTCTTTTATAGTTTTTGTGGTCTTCCGGCCAGATCTTGATCTTATGATCCACTACCAAATTCAAAAATACACTATGAGCTATTTTTTCTTCATAGATCTGCTCATTGGGAACATCCAATTCACGGTTCACCCCATCCGAACAAATACGCTCAACGGTTCCATCCTCTTTATAGGTAGCGCTTTCATCACCAAAGGTGGGGTAACACGCTTCGGGATCCCCGCGGTAATAATCCAACAGACTGTTCAGATAGTCTTCATCGTAGTCCAAATAGTCCTCCTGCAAAATGCGTACCGGATGTGCTAATTCATAGCGGCTTCCTTTTCGATCACACTTTTGGAGAAGAAACAGCCGCAACCGCCCGTTATCCAGTGGTTTTACGGGACCTTTGGTAAAATTATGCGTATAGCGATAAGGGAACCAACTGTCAATATAAAGGGGATAATAGTCCTCCCGTAGTTTCAGGACCTCTCCCTCTTTGACTTTTCCTGCAAATACGTGCTCCACCCGAAGGTCGGCAAGGGTATAGATCTCATCGCCGGGGAACACATCGATCTCCTTATAATGGCTTTCCCGCTCGCCCTCCAAGCGACCTGCCACGATCAAGCCGCCTTCTTTCAAAAAACGGCGGTATTCTTCCAAAGAACTGAGAACTCCATCCTCTGCCTTATCCTCCTTTGGATGCAGATAGGGATCCCAAACATTGCCCATATAGACCATTTCTGAAGGATCGAAGGTCACAATGATCTCCTTTTTCTTTTTGGTCACCGAAGTGAACCCTTTGAAGTTTTCGGGCTTTTGCAATTCGGGGAAGGCTTCTTCAAAAATCACCCGCTCGGTGGCTAAAGTCATACGGGGATAGGGATC
>JAZQET010000015.1:0-8632 GCA_045539135.1 Eubacteriales bacterium
TCGGTGTTGACGTTGTTCTGGAGTGTACCGGTTTCTACACCTCCAAGGACAAGGCTTCTGCTCACATCACCGCAGGTGCTAAGAAGGTTGTGATCTCTGCTCCCGCAGGCAATGATCTGCCCACCATCGTTTACAGCGTAAACGAGAACACCCTGACCAAGGAAGACACCATCATCTCCGCTGCTTCCTGCACCACCAACTGCTTGGCTCCCATGGCTAAGGCTCTGAACGATTATGCTCCCATCCAGAGCGGTATCATGACCACCGTTCATGCTTATACCGGCGACCAGATGGTTCTCGATGGCCCCCACAGAAAGGGTGACCTGAGAAGAGCTCGCGCTGCTGCTGTGAACATCGTTCCCAACTCCACCGGTGCTGCAAAGGCAATCGGTCTGGTTATTCCCGAACTGAACGGCAAGCTGATCGGCTCCGCTCAGCGTGTACCTGTACCCACCGGCTCCACCACCCTGCTGGTTGCCGTTGTAAAGGGTAAGGACATCACCAAGGAAGGCATCAACGCTGCTATGAAGGCTGCTTCTTCCGCTTCCTTCGGTTACACCGAGGAGCAGTTGGTTTCCTCCGATATCGTTGGTATCACCTACGGTTCTCTCTTCGATGCTACTCAGACCATGGTAGCAAAGATCGACGAGGATACCTATCAGGTTCAGGTTGTATCCTGGTATGACAACGAGAACAGCTACACCAGCCAGATGGTTCGTACCATCAAATACTTTGCTGAATTGGCATAAGTAAGGTAGCATCTCAAAAGTGAATTCGTGCGGAGTGCGAAAGCACTCCGCACTTTTCATATTTTTGATCGTGAAAGGAAGATTTCCTTATGTCTTGGGAACTTGCATATAATCACTTGAAAGAAAAAGGCTTTGAGGACCGCGCCATTCAGTTTGAAGTATCCTCCGCAACGGTGGCGCTGGCGGCAGAAGCCTTGGGCTGTGCTCCTGCCCATATTGCCAAGACCCTTTCCTTTGAGCAGGGGGAGGGCTGTATCTTGGTGGTGGCGGCAGGCGATCGGAAGGTGGACAACCGCCTCTTTAAGGAGCGCTTCGGGATGAAGGCGAAGATGCTTTCGGCAGAACGAGTGTCCGCCCTTCTCGGACATGCGGTGGGCGGCGTTTGCCCCTTTGGAGTCACCTGCCCTGTGTATCTGGACGAATCCTTGAAGCGGTTTGAGACCGTTTATCCCGCCTGCGGCACCGCCAGCAGTGCGGTGCGCCTTTCCCCCGAAGAGCTTTTTGCCCTCTCCGGTGCATTGGAATGGGTCAATGTAACAAAAGCCGCAGAATAAGAGAAAAGCCTTTTGTTGCATTTGCTAAAAATGGGAAAAAGCGAGGATTTATCTTGCTTTTTCGACGAATTTGTGGTATTCTGTTTCTATCACAAAGTCATTTGTCCTCCTGTGGAGGACAAATGTTATTTATGAACGACAGGAGTAAACAATGGTTATTGGACTTATGGGTTTCGGCACCATCGGTGCCGGCGTATATGAGCTTGCAAAAGGGAATCCCGACCTGCAGATCCGCTATGTGCTGGATATTCGGGAATTTGACCTTCCCGAACTGACCCATCGGGCAGAGGATCTTTGGGAAGATCCCCAAGTGGATACGGTGATCGAAGTGATGGGCGGCTTGCATCCCGCTTATGAATTTGTGACCGCCGCGTTGAAGGCAGGCAAGAATGTGGTGACGGCCAATAAATATTTGGTTGCCACTTATTATGATGAATTGACCGCCCTTGCCAAGGAGCAGGGCGTGGCATTCCGTTGCACCGCCGCCGTGGGCGGCGGCATCGGCTGGCTGACCGCCTTGGAGCGGGTGCGCCGTCTGGAGCCGGTGGTGGCATTGGAAGGCATTATGAACGGCACCACCAATTATATTTTGACCAATATGGCAAATAACGGTATCTCCTTCGAGACCGCACTGGCGGAAGCCCAAAAATTGGGCTATGCCGAGGCAGATCCTTCCGCGGATATTGATGGCTTGGATATTATGCATAAAGCGCTTCTTTCCGCCAATATCGCCTTTGATGTGTCGCTGGATCCCAAGGAAGTGGACGTGCTGGGAATTCGGAACATCACCGACGATGATGTCTGGACCTTTAAGAGCAACCATTATACCTGCAAGATCTTGGGCAGAGCCTTCTGTAAGGAGGGAAAGGTTGCGGTGTTTGTGCAGCCCACTTTGTTCCCTGAAGGCGCACTCACCGCATCGGTGCCCTCAAACTTTAACCTGATCACCTATGATACCGCCTATACCGGAAAAATGAGCTTTTACGGTCAGGGCGCAGGCCGCTATCCCACCGCCGCCAATGTGGTGCAGGATTGTATGGACCTCTTGGCAGGAACGAACGCTTTTTATGCCAAGGAAGGGAAGAAGGTCACGGTGGATAATTCCATCGCCTCTTACCGCTATTACCTGCGTACCAAGGCCGATACCTCCGCTATCGCCGAAGAAGAATGGGGCGATGGAGTATTGACCAAGGAAATGACCGTTTCGGAACTTGCGGCATTTGTGGCCGCCGCCAAGGAGCAGGATCCCAAAACCTTTGCCGCGGCATTGAGAGAGGAATAAAGAAGTATGCTTAAAGTATTAAAATTCGGCGGCTCCTCCATGGCAGACGCTATTCAGTATAAAAAAGTCAAAGAGATCGTGGAAAGCGACCCTGCCCGTCAGGTAGTGGTGGTCTCCGCCGCAGGCAAGCGGTATAAAGAGGATCATAAACTCACCGATCTTCTTTATCTCTGCTACGCCCACCTGCAATACGGTGTTTCGGTGGAAGCGGTCTTCGGTATGATCCGCGATCGGTATTTGGAGATCAAGCGGGATCTGAACCTTAAGGTGGATATTGAGTCCGAATTGGATCATATCCGCAAGAAGATGGATAAAGGCATCAGCGAAGAGGAGCTGGTCTCCCGCGGGGAATATCTTTCCGCGATGCTGATGGCAGATTATTTGGGCTTTGCCTTTGTGGATGCCGCCCATTGGCTGAAGTTCCGTTACGACGGAACCATCGACCGCAAGGAATCCTATGCCGCCCTTAAGCAGGTTCTGGACGGGCGCAAGGCAGTCATCCCCGGCTTCTACGGTGTGATGCCCGACGGTCGGATCAAGACCCTCTCCCGCGGCGGCTCCGATATCACCGGTGCCTTGGCCGCCGCCGCATTGGATGCGGATGTGTATGAAAACTGGACCGATGTGTCCGGTATCTTAATGGCAGATCCCCGCATTGTGGAGGATCCCCAACCCATTGAGCGGGTGACCTATAATGAATTGCGGGAGCTGAGCCACGCAGGCGCGCAGGTGCTCCATGAAGAGACCATCTATCCCGTGCGGGATAAAAATATCCCCCTCAACATCCGCAATACCAATGAGCCCGATCATCCCGGCACCATGGTAATGGAAAACTTCGAGGAGATCGACGAGACCGAGCACCGTTTTATCACCGGTATCGCAGGGAAAAAGGATTATACCATCGTGACCCTCACCAAAAACGGTCTGTCCAACGGCATCGGTGAGCTCAAGCGTATTTTGGAGGTCTTTGAAGACCATAATGTGAGTATTGAATATGTACCCTCCGGTTTGGACAGTGTGTCCTTGGTAATGCAGTCCTCGCAGGTGGCATCCAGCCTGTATGCCATCTTGGGTGAACTTCAAAAAAAGGTCAAGCCCAATGACATCAAGGTCACCGATAAGATCGCCATTGTGGCGGCAGTGGGGCGGAAGATGGCTTCCCGTGCCGGTGTCTCCGGTAAGATCTTTGCCCGCTTGGGTGAACACGGCATCAGCATCCGTATGATCTCCCAAGGTCCCGAAGAATTAAATATCATCGTGGGCGTGGATAATAAGAATTATGCCAACGCCATCCGCGTACTATATAACAGTTTTGTAAAGTGAGGTAACAACCAATGAAGAATGTAGCAATTTTAGGTGCCACCGGTGCGGTAGGCAGAGAAATGTTAAAGGTTTTGGAAGAGCGTAATTTCCCCATCGGCAAGCTGAAGCTGTTGGCAAGTGAGCGCAGCGTGGGCAAGCTGATCCCCTTCAAGGGTCAGGAGATCGCCGTGGAATTGGCAGAGGAATCCGCCTTCGAGGGCATGGATATCGTGCTGGGTGCCGCCACCAATGAGCTGGCAAAGAAAATGGCTCCCGCCATTGTCAAAGCAGGTGCCGTTTTTGTGGATAACTCCAGTGCTTTCCGTATGGATCCCGATGTTCCCCTCATCGTGCCCGAGGTCAATCCCGAAGATGCCAAGAACCATAAGGGCATCATCTCCAACCCCAACTGCTCCACCATCATCACCATCACCGCCGTCAATGCGCTGAACAGCGTCAGCCCCATTAAAACCATGGTGGCATCCACCTATCAGGCCGTTTCCGGCGCAGGCGCCGCAGGCCCTGTGGAGCTGATGGGCGAAGTGGAAGCCCTCACCAAAGGCGAAGCCTATGAAAATACCGTCTTCCCCTATCAGATCGCCTATAACCTGATTCCTCAGATCGGCGGCGAAAGCTTCGAAGGCTATACCTCCGAGGAAATGAAGATGCAAAACGAAGGCAGAAAGATTATGCACCTGCCCGACCTGCTGGTCAACTGCACCTGCATCCGCGTTCCCGTGGTGCGCAGCCACTCCATCTCCGTGACCGTCCGTACCGAAAAGCCCGTCTCCGTGGAAGAGGCACGCAAAGTTATTGCCAACGCCCCCGGCTGTAAGCTGGTGGATGATCTCAATAATAAAGTTTATCCCATGCCCTTGGATACCACCGATCAAGACCTCGTCTTCGTCGGCCGTATCCGTAAAGATCTCACCGATGAAAACGGTTTGCAGATCTGGTGCTGTGGGGATCAGGTGCGCAAGGGCGCAGCCACGAATGCCATCCAAATCGCCGAACTGCTGTAAAACCGCTGAAAATGGCGCAGACCAAAAAAGAGGTACAAATTGTACCTCTTTTTTTAGTCCTCTTTTCTCCCTTCGGCGTATCGCATACAGCCGAAGGGGAGAAAAAAGAACTTCTGCATCCATTTTGAGCGGTTTTACGGCAGTTCGGTTTGGATCATACGCCTTCGCTCGAAAAAATGAAAAATCGCATCCATTTTCAGCGGTTTTACAGCAGTTCGGACCGACTGGTATAAATGATTTGTAAACATTCGGAACTTTATTGACGGCGGGGTATAAATATGTTAAAATATTTAGTAATGAAAAAATGAAGGAGGCATTCAATATGCTGCGTACCGTAGGTATGATCCTTTATGTGGCGGGGTATCTCATTATTAATCTGCCGGCGCTCCTGAAAGCCAAGCTGTTGGAGCGAGATCCTCTTCGCCATGAGGCTTATTGCCGCAAAAAAATCGTGAATTTCACCCGAAATTGCATCAAGGTAATGGGGATGAAGCTGGAGTTTCAGGGGATGGAAAATGTGCCCCAAGGCGCCACCCTTACCGTTTATAATCATCAGAGCCTGTTGGACATCTTTGTGTTGATCGGGCATATGCCCAACACTCAATCGATGGTTGCCAAAAAAGAGTTGGAGTCCACCCCCTTGCTGGCATCCTGGATGAAAGCAGGCAAGTGTATCTTTATTGATCGCTCTTCTCCCCGTGCGGGTATGATGTGCATCAAGCAGGGTGCAGAGCTGTTGGAGCAGGGCATCAACGTGACCATCGCGCCGGAAGGCACCCGCAATAACGGCGGCGAACTTTTAGAGTTCAAGGGCGGCGCCTTTAAGATGGCTACCCGTGCCAAAGCGCCCATCCTGCCTGTAGTGATCGACGGTACTGCGGCGATGTTTGAAGCCAATCATCACCGCCTGCGGAAGGGCACCGTCACCGTGACCGTTCTTCCTCCCATCTCCACCGCGGAGTTGAGCAGGGAAGAGGAGAAAGAACTGCCGGAAAAAGTAAGAGAACAAATGCGTCAAGTATTGGAGGAAAATCAAAAATGAAAAAGACCGCGCTGATTGCTTTATTGCTGATGGTTGCGCTGGCGGTGACCGCCTGCGGAACCGGTAAGAACTATACCGATCTGAAGATGTCAGACTATGTGACCTTGGGCGAGTATAAGGGCTTGACCTATACCCCCGCCGATACCTCTGTCAGCGATTATGCTCTGCAGGTAGCCATCCAGAGCGATCTGGAAGAGGAAGGCTATAAGGTGATCGATTCCACCAAGCGGACCGAAGGCACCGTTCAGGTGGGCGATACCTGTGATATTGATTTCAAGGGCTTAAAAGATGGCGTTGCTTTCGAGGGCGGCACCGCAACAGGGTATTCCCTCACCATTGGAAGCGGCTCCTTTATTGCCGGCTTTGAAGAGGGGCTGGTAGGTGTTGCCATCGGCAGCAAGGTCTCTTTGGATCTCACCTTCCCTGAGAATTACAGCAGCGAAGAGCTGGCGGGTGAGGATGTAGTCTTTGAGGTTACCGTCAATGCGGTCACCAAGCGGAAGAGCTTCCCCGAGATCACCGATACCATCGCCAATGCCATGGACGAAAAGGCAAATACCGTTGCCGAATACTATGTGAATAAAAAGGCCTCTCTGGAAACTGAAAATAAGGCTGTTGCCGCAGACGAGCTGAAAGACGGTCTGTGGGATCGGGTGGTAAAGGCCACTACCTTGAAAAAAGATATTCCCCAAAACTTGGTGGATGCCGCCGCAAGCGAGTTTACCAAGTATTATGAGATGGTTGCCACCCAAGGGGCTTACGATAGCTTGGATGCGTGGCTGACCGCCAATAAAATGACCATGACCTATTTCAAAGAGCAGGCAAATGCCTACGGTCTTTCAGTGGCAACCAGCCAGATGGTGGCTTATGCCATCGCCGATGCGGAAGGCTTCACCGTGTCCGAAGAACTGTTTCAGGAGACCGCCAAGGAATATGCCACCTCTTCCGGTTACTCCGATGTGGCTAAATATATCAAAGAGGTGGGCGAGAACCCCATCCGCGATCAGGCTGTGATGGATTATGCCGTGGAACTGGTTCTTGAGAACGCAGTTGCGAAATAAGAGGGGAGAGAAGAAACCGTGAGTCTGAAGGAGAAAAAAGGCTTTATCTGCGATATGGACGGGGTGATCTATTATCAAAATCACCTGTTGCCCGGTGCCAAGGAATTTGTGGATTGGCTGTATAAAGAGAATAAGAAATTTTTGTTTTTGACCAATAGCTCCGAACGGTCTCCCAAGGAGCTTTCCATGAAATTACAGCGGCTGGGGCTGGAGATCGATGAATCCCATTTCTATACCTCCGCATTGTCCACCGCCGCTTATCTGAAAAAGCAAAATCCCACCTGCACCGCCTATGTGATCGGGGAGCCGGGCTTGATGAATGCTCTTTATGATGAGGGCATCTCTATGAACGACGTCAACCCCGATTATGTGGTGGTAGGCGAGACCAACAACTATAACTTCGCCGCCATCCGTAAGGCGGTCAAACTGCTGCAGGCAGGCGCAAAATTGATCGGAACCAATACCGACCTGACCGGTCCCGATTCCGATGGCGCACCCATCCCTGCTTGCCGCGCGCTGATCGCGCCTATCGAAATGGCAACCGGCAAAAAGGCCTATTTCCTCGGCAAACCCAACCCGCTGATGATGCGGTGCGGCTTGAATATTTTGGGCTGTGAGGAAGAGGATGTGGCCATCGTCGGCGATCGGATGGATACCGATATTGTGGCAGGCATCGAGTGCGAGATCGATACCGCTCTGGTGCTCAGCGGCGTCACCACGCGGGAAGAGATGGAACGCTTCCCCTACCGTCCCCAGTATATCTTGAACGGCATCGGCGAGGTAATGGACCATTGAGTACCAAGGAAAAATCCATTCACGACGGGCATCGGGAACGTCTCCGCCAACGCTATGAGCAAAACGGCATCGAGGGCTTCTCCGATCATGAACTGCTGGAGCTGATCTTGGGCTATTCCATCAGCCGTAAGGATACCAATCCTATCGGCCACTCCCTCATTGAGCAATTCGGAAATCTCTGTGGGGTGCTGGATGCGGAGTTTGATGATCTGATCGAGGTCAAGGATGTGGGTGCCTATACCGCCTTCCTGCTGAAACTTCTGCCGGGGATCGCCCGCCGCTATTATGAACAAAGCGATGAAGAAGACTTGCGTTTGGTCAACAGTGACCGCTTGATCGAGTTTTTTGCCCACCGCTTTTTGGGATGTAAAAATGAGTGCCTCTATGCCGCATTCTTGGATGAAAACTTAAAGCTGATCCGCTGTGAAAAGCAGTATGAGGGATCCATTAATTCGGTGGAGATCCATTATAAAAAGATCGTCCGCGCCGCTCAGCGCTGTGGCTGTTCCTATGTGGCGATCGCCCATAATCACTTTACCGACTTCATCCCCTCTCAGCAGGACCTGCGTTGCACCACCACTTTGAAGCAGGAGTTGGAAAAGGTGGGAGTTGTCCTTTATGACCATGTCGTTCTTTGCGGTCGAAAAGGCACCTCCATGCGGGAGAGCGGCCACTTCAGTAAAATGTAAATTACCGCCGCGGCGCACGCCGTGCGCCGCAGCGGAATTTCCGCCATCCCCATTGACATTTCCGCCCGCTTTTGCTATACTGAATTCTCCAAAGCCTCTCAAGCTTTGACCCCCACCGAGGTGTAGCGCAATTGGT
>JAZQET010000016.1:0-4132 GCA_045539135.1 Eubacteriales bacterium
TGCATCAGACCTCATCCATATACGGCAGTATAATGAATGAGTTCTTCTTTGTCTTGCCAAAAATTCGCTCCGTAAAAACTGCGAGCACCTTTTGGCAAGGGATGTTTGAGTGAGTTTTGGTGGGGTTTCGGGTGCCTTTGCTGGCGCAAGGCGCCTGAAAGCGCGCCAAAAATCGCCGAAGAGGCCTGCCAAAAGGCAGTTTCGGTTCGAATCAACTCACTCTAAAGAGAGTATAAATAACTTAATTCTTTTGCAGTCAGTGCGCGATATTGACCTGCCCGCAGAGTGCCGATGGAAAGGTCTGCCAGTTTATCCCGTTTCAGACGCAACACCTCAAGACCAAGGGCTTCACACATTTTGCGAATCTCGCGGTTCTTACCCTCATAAATCGTCAGATAAAAGACGGTGCGATCCTCTTTGGTTTCCAAAATATCCACCTCAGCGGAACGGGTGGTATAATCATCCTCTGCAATATAGATTCCCGTTTCAAAGGCTTTAATGTGCTCTCGGTGGATCTCACCCTTTACAATTACGCGGTAGGTCTTTGGAATATTATTGGCAGGATGGGTCAACTTATTGGCCAATTCACCGTCATTGGTCAAAAGCAAAAGACCTTCACTGTCTTTATCCAGACGCCCCACGGGATACAAGCGCACCCGTTCCTTTTTTATCAGATCTGCCACGCATTTCCGCCCCTGCTCATCGCTCATTGTGGTTACATAGCCGCGGGGCTTATAAAGCATTATAGTAACCTTATTACGGGTTTGCGGCTTGATCACCTTACCGTCAACCCGAACAAGGTCTTTATTCCCGTCGGTCTTATCGCCAAGATGCACAGGCTGACCGTTCAAGGTGACCCGCCCGCTCTCGATCAACGCCTCCGCGGCGCGGCGGGAACAAATACCGCAATCGGCAATATATTTTTGAATTCGAATGGTTTTTTCTTGCATATTACTCTCTTTTCTGTCAGTTTCTTTTATTGTACCTTTTTTTTCGCATTATTTCAAGAATAATCGGCGAAAAAATCGAAATATTCTTGTGATAAACAGCTCCTTTTTCAGCGGTGTCTCAACCCCTTGCTCCAAAAGCAAAGGACTTTCACCGATTTTAACATCTCGGTACCGGTATTCCACCGTTCCCGCTACATCTCCTGCGGCTTTATTTCCGTAAATAAACGGTCCCGCTTTTACAACCGTTTTTACCGTTCCGTCATAGGCAAAAAGATTCGCAGTAACCCGATCGCAATTATAAGCCCGAACCGTTCCCCCGCCGGCAACGGGCAGATCTGTATAAAAACTGTTCTTTTCCGCAAGAGTAACCGTTTCCAATGCGGAAAACCATTTTTCATAGGTGGAAGTATGTATGTTCCAATCGTCTCTTCTACCCAAAGTAACGCAGATCAAAGGGGCCCCTTCCCGTTGTGCCACAGTAACCAAGCACCGACCCGCCTCCATGGTATACCCTGTTTTCCCGCCGATACAACCGCTGTATAAAGAGAGTAGTTTATTATGATTTACAATCACTTGGTTATTAATTGTGTAACGTGTAGCCGACGTGATGCTTCGAAAATCTTCCCGCCTCATTGCTTCCGCCATAATCAACGCAAGTTCATATGCCGTGGTATGATGCCCTTTGGCAGACAGACCGTTTGGGTTTTTGAAATGGGTATGTTTCAACCCCAATTCAGATGCCCTGCGGTTCATCATATCAACGAATTCTTCTACCGATCCCCCTATATGGATAGCCAAAGCCACCGCACAATCATTGGCAGAGCGAAGCATCAATGCATAAAGAAGCTGTTCTACTGTATAAGTTTCCCCCGTTTTTATATAAAGCGAAGATCCTTCCACACCCACTGCTTCCACGGGGATTTTTACTGTCTCATTTAATGAAGCGTTTTCTAAAACCACCAAAGCGGTCATCACCTTGGTGGTACTTGCCATCGGCAACGGTGTTGAACTGTTTTCTTCTTCCAATACCGAACGTGTGCGCCCATCCATCACCAAAAAAGCCCCGCTTTCCGCGTGGGAAACGGGGCAGCACACCATCACAACAACCAAAGTCAAAAGAATTGCAAATATTCGTTTCAAAAAAATCACCCGCCCTATTTATACGGGCGGGTGCATATCAATTATACCTCTTCTTGGGCTTTTTCTTCTTTTCTGCTTTGAATGAATCCCGAAATCTTATCAATTACATCGGGAACCATATCGATCAGCTTATCGGTGCCGGACTCACTCTCGCAAACAGGGAGCATCCGAATGTTATCACCGCGGATCACCAAAAAGCACACAGGAGTGACCTTTACACTACCGCCTGCGCCGCCGCCGAAATGATCCTTTTGAGGATTGGAGCCAAAGCCGCTTCCACCGCTGACAAAGCCGCAAGAAACCTTGGAAATGGGAATCAATGTGATTTCATCGGTGGCTTTGATCGGATCACCGATCACCGTGTCCACATCCACTAATTTTTTTAAGCCTTCCAGCGCACCGTTTAATACAGTTTCAACTTTATTATCCATTTTGTTTACTCCTTATTTTTTCCACTTAATGATAGTATACCGCAAAACAACACAGAAATCAATACAGAAATAATTCGCCAAAGATTGGTGTACGCTTTAACGATCCCTTTGATTTCAAGACGATCAAACTGAAAGTCCGGAATAATCTCCACATTCCATTTTTCTCGCGGATAAACAGGCGATAAAACCGATGCCGCAGTATCTACAATCGCATTGGCGGAACCGTAGACCATCGCAAGATCAGCAGGATCTTCGTTGCCAACGCGAATATGCAGTTTCAGTTTTGTGACCGTAAGCAGTCTTCGCATATGATGAGGGATCTTTTTGATCAGATCCCATATCATTCGCTTATCTATAGGCGCTTTTTCTTGCTGCGGTTTTTCTTTTTTCTTTTTACGCTTCTTTTCTTTCTTGGGCGCTTCGGTTGAAAACACCTTGAGAAACGGAACAAAGATGCCTACGTAGACCGAAAGTTCTCCTTCATAGTTGAACTTCAAAATCAACGGCATAAACAGCAAAAACAGCAGAACAGCCGCAATGATCAAAAAGATCTTCATACCGTCACTTCTTCCGCCACAGCAGGCGCGTCTTCGCTCAACACATCGTCAAAAGATTGCTGACCCTCCACCTCATCGGTGGGCAATTCCAAGCGGGGCAATTCAGGCAGTTGATCCAAGGATTGAAGACCGAAGCAACGCAAAAAGTCTGCGGTGGTACCATACAGCCAAGGCCTGCCGGGGGCATCCATTCTCCCCTTTTCTTCAATCAACCCTTTTTCCACCAGCGCGTTGATGCCGTAGAAGCAATCCACACCGCGAATCTGCTCCACATATGCCTTGGTAACCGGCTGATTATAAGCAACGATCGAAAGGATCTCCAAAGCCGCATTGGAAAGAGGGGTATTCCGACGGTGATCCAACGCTTTTTTTGTTACCTCCCCATAATAACGGGAAGAGCACATTTGATAGGTATTATCCAATGTGAGAATATCAAAGCCGCGGTTTTCGGCCTTATAGCTTTCCCGCAGTTCATCCACGATCATATCCACGCGTTCCACTTCAATTTCCAATACTTCAGCCAATTTCTTCCGTTCAATCGGCTCGCCGCTGGCAAAGAGGATGGATTCTACTGCACCGCTCATATAATTCAATTCCATTATTATTTCTCCTTTTTAAATGTGAGGTACAGATCATCGGATCGGTGTTCCATCTCCACATGTTTTGATTTGGAAAGCTCCAGCACCGCCAAAAAGGTGGCAACGATCTCCGAACGATTGCGGGCGCTCTTAAACAAACTGCGGAAACTGCAGGTGATCTGGCGCTTGAGCATCCGCAACACACCGAAAATACGGGCAGGAACGCTGGCGATCTGCTTTCCCACAATTCCCTCAAAGCTCTTCAACGGCGGCGGCAATGCGCGGGCACTGCGACGAAGCACATTCCGATATGCCTCGGTGAGCGTTGATGTTTCATAGGTCAGCTTATGGGTTTTATCAAACTCCAAATGCTCGGTGCGGCGCACATACGTAATGCCTGCATTCTGCTGGTCTTCTAAGTCGGAGGCCAAGCGGTCTTAGGAAGACAAGACCTGATAACAACTCCTTGGGTCACA
>JAZQET010000017.1:0-12781 GCA_045539135.1 Eubacteriales bacterium
TGGCTCACAGAACGACATGGCTACGATCCGTCTTGTCTGATCATGGGCATTGCGGTTGCGGTGATCTGTTCCCTTTTGCTGGGACTTGCAGGCGGCTTTTTGGGCGCCCGCCTTGCCACCGACGGCACGGTGATCTCCGAAGGCGCAGTGGTCATCTATAAGACCGCCAAGTTAGAGGGTGCCGACAGTGCCATGACGGTGGAGCAGGTAGCAGAGTTGGTGAAGCCCAGCGTGGTGGCGATCACCACCGAGCAGGTGGTGACCGGTTCCTTTATGCTGCAGTATGTCAGCGAAGGCGCAGGAAGCGGTGTGATCATCACCACCGACGGATATATTGTGACCAACCATCACGTGATCGACGGTGCCACCAATATTAAAGTGACCTTGGCAGACGGCGCAAGCCACACCGCCAAGCTGATCGGCAGCGATGCCAAAGCCGACCTTGCGGTTTTGAAGATCGAAGCCACCGACCTGAAGCCCGCTCCTTACGGCAACGCGGAAGAACTGAAGCTGGCAGAAACGGTAGTGGCAGTGGGCAACCCCTTGGGCGAGCTGGCAGGCACCGTCACCAGCGGCATTTTGAGTGCGCTGGATCGGGAGATCACGGTGGACAACACCACCATGCGCCTGCTGCAGACCGATACCGCCATCAACCCCGGTAATTCCGGCGGCGGTTTATTTAACACCAGCGGTCAGCTGATCGGCGTGGTCAATGCCAAATCCGCAGGCGAAGAGATCGAAGGCTTGGGTTTTGCCATTCCCATTGATACGGTGCAAAAGGTGGTGGAGGATCTGATCACCCACGGCTATGTGACCGGTCGGGTGGATCCGGGCTTTACCTTTGTGGAGATCAACGATGCCATGACGGCAATGATGTATCGGGTCAATGAACTGGGACTTTATATCTCCTCCGTGAAGAGCGGCTCCGATGCGGAGAAAGCAGGCTTCCGCTCCGGCGACTATGTGGTTTCGGTGGAAGGAACCAAGGTCTCCACCGCCGCCGAGGCCAACGCCATTATCGACAAAAAGGCGGTGGGCGAAACGGTCACCTTGGTGGTCAAGCGCAGCGGCACCGAGCAGACCCTCTCCATGACCCTCTCGGAATATGTGCCCGCCGATAAGCAATCCCCCACCTTCCCTAACTACACCTAAACCAAACAAAAAAAGTCACATCGAAAATGTTCGATGTGACTTTTTTATTTTTAGAGTTCAAACTCTGTTAAGATCCCGTAATGATCGGAAGGAAACTTGCCGTCATAGGTCTCGGTCAACCGCCGATAGGTCAGAGGCTTTAGATCTTGAGTAGCGAAGATAAAGTCGATCCGCCGTGCCTTTTCTCCCTCGGGGCAATACGCGTGGAAGGTGTTGCCTTGATCGTTCACCGTGGCGGTGTTCACGTCCTGCAGGTGCAGGATCATATCCTGATAGGCAGGGCTTTCGGGCACGAAATTAAAATCCGCCGTCACAAAAGCAGGAGTGCCCCGCTTTGCGATCTGTTCCAGAATGACCCTGTTGCTTTTCAGCTGGCCCTCATCACCGAACCCATAGTGGGTACTGATATGGGTAAAGACCTTACCGCTTTCCTTATGACGCAGGGTTGCCCATACGGCGTTGCGGGGATAGCCCAAAGTATCCCACCCTTGAGATTCCTCTTCGGGGGTATCCGACAGCCAGAACACGCCCTTATCCAAGCAATCAAAGGTGTCCTTTTTCCACATCATGGCAGGGCCTTCCGGCTTGCCTGTGGTGGTGCGGTATTTACAAAAGATCTCGTAACCTGCGCCGAATGCGGCATTCAGGTGCTCCAACCACACCGGCTTGATCTCCTGAAAGCCCACCAGATCGGCATTATAGGCATCCATCAGCGCCTTGATGCGGGGAGCACGCTCTTCAATGCTATGTCCATCGGAGTCGTTGGCGCAACGGATATTTTGAGAAATAACGGTTAATCTCATTTATTCTTCCTCATTTTTCATCAGAATGGTTGCCAAAACCTGATTATGATCGGAGACTTGCATTCTGCCGTAGCGACCGTCCTTCACCTCGTAGACAAGAGGTTGGCATTGAGCGCCGTTGGTAAAGATCATTTCGCTGATGGCGGGGATCTTCACCTCGCCGTCGAAGCCTTGGTAGGTGGGCGCAAAGTTCTTGGCGGCAACTGCTAAACGAACATCGGTGAGCTTTTCTTTTAAGGTCTGATAGGCCTCGCTCTCCAAATTGCCGGCGCCGCCCATAAAGAAGAAGGGCATCTCCCCGACCTTTTCGGCTTCTGCCAACACCGCCTCGGCGGCTTTTTTGGAGCGCAGGGTACCGTTGACCACGCAAAGGGGACGGTGGCTGGCCGTCTTCTCAAAGATCGCCACCGTGCCTTTTTCGCCGTCCAGATCCACTTCCCGCACCTCCACGGGGGTCACCAGATCGGGGCGGTAGCAGATGGGCGCAGGTGCTTTGCCTGCGTAGGCGAAGCGGGTGTAGTGGGCAGGCCAATTCTCAAGAAGCTCTGCGGGAACCCCCTGCCAGCCGAAGATCTCCGTCTCGGTGATGTATTGCAAAATGGAGCAAGTGTACTTATTCCGTGCCTTTTTGGTAAGGGTTTCGGGCAAGGTGTCCTCACCGTTCAGATCCAAGGAGCCGAGGCGCAGCTTTTCCTGCAGCTCGATCTCGCCGTAGATGCCGAAATGGTCGGAAGCGAAATAGCCGTCAAACATCTCGTCCATCAGGTGGTAGGTGATGGGCTTCACCGTCCCCTTGGTGTAGAAGATGAAGTCGATGGGAGAGCCCACGCGACCCTCTTTATAGCCGGTGAAGGTGGTGCGGGGATCGTTTACGGTGTCCACATTCAGGTCGCCCATATAACGCACCATATCCCGATAGCCTGCGCTGGTGTTACTGAAGTTATAGTCGGCGGTCATAATGGCGGCATCAATGTGCTTTTCGCGGATATGATCCCGAATCAGTTGGTTGGAGCGAATATGGCGCTCGTCCCCAAAGCTGTAATGGGTATTAAAATAGGTAAAGGTGTGACCGGTTTCTTTGTCTCTGAGGGTCGCCCACATACAAATGCGAAAATCATCGTATCCGCTGCCGATGTCCCAGCTGTGGGACATAATGTGGGGGGTGGGAGACAGCCAGAAATACCCCTTCTCCACGCAGTCAAAGCGGCTCTTGCGCCACATCATGGTGGCGGCTTCGGCACCGTACTCCGAGCGGTATTTGTGATGGATCTCGTAGCGGTCACCAAAGTGCTCGGTGAAGGCATTCAGCCACTTTTCACGCACTTCCTGAAAGCCCACCACATCGGGATCATACTTGTCGATCAAGCTGCAGATCCGAGGGATCCGATCTGCCACCATATGCCCTTCGCCGTCGTTGCAATGACGCACGTTCTGCGAGATGATCTTGATTTTCATACCTTTACGCTCCTTCATCGCTTTATAGTCAAAGATAGAATCTCATTCAAGGATATCATACTTATTTATGCGGCCAAAGTCAAGCAAAAGGCGGAAAAAAGTCAAACTTTTTCCAAACCTTTCACCATCCTCGCCCTCCTTCTCCCCCCCCTCTCACCCGTCGCTTCTCTTTGCACACCGCGCCCGCCGCACCGCTCACTGCCGTCTCTCTTCACCGCCGCCTGACGCCTCTCTTTACCGCCGCCTGCCGTCCTGACGCACCGCTTGCTGTCTCCTCTCTTTACCGCCGCCTGCCGTCCTGACGCACCGCTTGCTGTCTCCTCTCTTTACCGCTACCCGACACTTGCCGTGTGCCGCAGATTTCCCCCCCTCTTTCCCCCATTCCTTCCAGCTGCCACCCTTATTATTTACACAACATTTTGTTGTGAAGAATTTAGACAAGGATCGAGACCACTTTAGGCAGACTCTTTTCACAACATTTTGTTGTGAAAAAATATGAGGTGTAGTTGTTTTTTTCGGTGTTATTAGTTTCACAACATTTTGTTGTGAAGGATTTAAGGCAAGATTGATGCCACTTTAGGCAGACTCTTTTCACAACATTTTGTTGTGAAACCATTTCAGACACCTCAATAATCCTGATCAGACGATAGGCTTTCACAACATTTTGTTGTGAAGGATTTAAGGCAAGATTGATGCTACTTTGAGTGAACTCTTCTCACAACATTTTGTTGTGAAGATCATTTGGATGGTTTTCATTTATTCTGTGCTGAAGTTGGTTTTTGAGGGAGGTGGGGGTGTTGGGGTTTCAAATGGGCATAAAAAAAGAAAGGTTCCGAGGAACCTTTCTTTTTTATTTTGTTTTATGCTTCTACAGCAGGAACTGCGTAGGGAGTAGCATCAGCAGCTTTTGCAACACCTGCGCTTGTCACATTGTAAGTGATATTCAGGTTATTGCCTGCAACTGCATCCACACCGTACACTTTCAGAACCAAAGAGTAGCTCTTGGTGGGATTATCCACGATTGCCTGCGCATAGGCAGTAACGTTCTGGAAGGTATAGGGTACAACGCCGTCCACAGCTTCGCTGGTGATTGCAGCCTGCAAGGTCATTCCGGAGGTACCTGCAGCCAACAGAGCATAAGCATCCTCATTGGTAAAGTTGAGCTTCAAGCGGAACTTTCTGATGTGGGCGATTTCGTCACCATTCTCATCCAGAACCGGAGCATCGGTGCCGGGAACTACATCGAAGTTGTAGAGACGGTAAACACCGTTTGCCTTATCGTTCAAGGGCAACTGAGCATTGGCTGCGCCAATGGTACCCAAGCCGGTCACGCCGCCCTTGCCATCGCTATTATCGTTGACATAGCCTTCACCGCCAACAATGGCATCCAGAACATAACCGTCCAACTCAATAGTCACACCTGCGGGAATTGTAATAACGCTTGCGGACTGATCAAGGCAAAGCTTAATGGTATCGCCGGACTTGGCGTTGTTGACCATTTCAGCAATGTCGTTATGACCCACATTCAAGCGCTCGCCCACAGTGCCGTTCATTGCACAAGCGGGAACATAGTTGCCGTTGTCCAAGTACCAATCAACGGCAGCTACTTCCTCATTCAAGCCTGCAACTGCAGCAGCGATATCCATAGAGGTATCGATGTTGTCTTCAGTAGCAGCAATCACATCTACAGTTACTTCGGGAGCCACTGCGTCTGCATGAGAACTCAAGGTGTTGCCGGTGTAATAGTAGAGGTTGGTCAGTTCATCTGCAACAATGTTGTTGAAGGTGATCTTTTCGCCGTTGTTGTCGCAAGAGGTTACCAAATTGGTGATAGGCGTTGCAGCGTTTGCACCTGCAGTATAGGTACAATCGGCAACATAGATATCCTTGATCAGCAGGGGAACCTCTTGGTTGGTCACTTGTTCAGAAGCGTAGATCTTCTTACCGTTCTCATCCAGCAAGTAACAATCTTCATCAACCAAATTGCCGTTTTTGTCGAGATAAGTGCCATCTGCCTGTTCGGTAGCAGGCTTTGTGCCGGCTTGGTAGTTGACACCCATGGTATTTTTCTCGTTGTAGGAGAACACGAGAGCTACATCGGAAGCCACATCGGCTGCGTTCACGATCTTACAGCCGATCAACGCAACGTTGCTGATTTCGGAAACGCTGGTTCTGTTTTGACGGCTACCGGCACCCAAGAAGGATACAGAACCGTTTTCATGAATGCTTTCAACCTCGATGGTGGAATTCACGGCAATACAATTCTTGATATAACCGGCATTTTCCCACTCACCGACAAACAAACCATAGTTAAAGACATTTGCTCCGCCGGTTACGGTACAATCAACAATGGAGCAGTTAGTAATTCTGGGAGGACGCTTCACATCACTGTTTGTAGCACACTCGACCAAAATGGCTGCGCCTTCGCCACCGGACTTAATAACTTCACTATTATAAATATGAACGTTATCAAGGTAAGCACCGGTTCCAATAGATTCACTGGAACTGTAGGTATCTGTAGAGTTTACTGCAATTGCTGCAGCATCAGAGGTCCAAATGCTATCCTGCTTGGTGGTATCTACTAACGCATTGGTGAAGGTCAGGTTTTTCATAACCGCACCGCCGGAGAGACAACCGGCAATCAGTGCATTATATGCATAGTAATTATCAATGGTATGATTCAAACCGTCAATATCAAAGCCTGCATGAGTGTATCTTGCATCGCGGCTGTTGAATCCGGTATACATAGTTGCAAAAACTTCCTGCTTCGAATTAACAGTCTTGCCCTCAACGGTTGCATCATACTTATAGCGGGTTGTGCTGATTTTAGAGAGATAGCCCTTAGTGGTATAAGTACCGTCGCCATTGTCTACAGCCCAATCGGAAACATCCCAGTCTGCGATGTCCAGATCAGCAGTAATGTAGACAACTTCGCCCTGCTGAATACCCTCAGGAGTATTGGAATTAACAGCAGCGGTATGAGCAAAGCTTGCACCGATCAGATCGGATACAGTCTCGATATAATAGGTCTTATAAGCATCGCCCTTCACAGCTTCGGAAGCTTTAGGCACGCGGATATAGGTGACATCTTTTGCATAGGTCTCATTTTCCCAATCATAACCCTTCTCGATGAAGTCTTCGTTGGTGGGATTAGAGATCTCTGCGTTATACCAATAGTTATTGGTCAATTTTGTAAAGAGAGCGGGATCTACAGCTACAAAGCCGTTTTCAGTCTCTTCATAAAGGATGTGCTCATTGATACGGTCGGTATAACGAACCATATCTTCTTCACCGTTGCTTTGGAAGGTTACTTCCTGACCCAGCAGATAGAGGCTGCCGTCGGCATTCACTCTCCAGTGGGCTTCGGTGATGGTCTTCTCCAGCTCGGTCACAGCAGCAGCCAAGCCGGAAGCCAAAGTGTTGTCATTCACTGCGGTATTCTTAGAAGCATCCGCAGTCCAAGAAATTGCATTGGTAACATTAGCATCGGTAACGATGTTGGTCATTTTCAATGTTGCAGTATAGTTTTTAGCAGCATTGGGATAAACCAACAGGTTCGTTGCAGGCACTGCTGCTCCGCCTTCAGCCGTTGCGAAGGTATTACCGGAAGCATAAACATTGGTGAAACTGCCTGCATGGGTATTCGACAAAAGGCTGGAAATGATACCTACATTTCCGGCTGTTGCAGTGGAAGAGATCAACTGACAATTTACAACTGCAACATTGCTGAAAGTCCAATACTTGGTGCTATCCTGACCGGAGCCGATCAACATTGCATTATAGCCATCTTTACCTTGTGTGACAGAGCAGTTGGCAAAAATGACATTATCAACGACAGTTCTGACAGTAGTCAAACGACCTGCCAACAAACCGTATCCGGTCACACCATCAGCAAAGGTACCGGCCTCCGCATCCTTACCAATAATGTGGGAATTTATTGCAGAGCAGTTCTTGATATTTACATATTTATCACGACCGCTTTGCGCGTTAACCATGTTCACAAACAATCCGGCAGTTTTAGCCGCAGGGCAGGTTAAGACGGAATTATTGATATGGACATTGTCCAAAGTCAACGAAAACTCATTCTGAGTCCAACCGGTAATTGTATTTGCAGCTTGCCCTTTGTAAACGAGATAGGTGGAGCCGGAAACCAAGATTGCGGCATTGGGAATATACCCAGCGCTCTCATCGGTATAGGTGGGAGTTACATTTGCATTTTCAAAAGTAAGGTTGCGAATGATACCAACAAAGGCACCGTTAAAGAACGGGCAGTGAGCGGTATAGTTATAAATGGTATGTCCCAAACCGTCCAAGGTAAAGCGGTTTGCCGCCCAACCCAACAAAGAGTTATTTTCCAAAACCATACCGGTGTACAGCGCAGAGAACAACTCCTCCTGAGTCTCATAAACATAGTTCAACGTATTATCGGCATACTTATAAACCTTGCCGCTTGCCACCCAGATCTTTTCGGGGGTATAACCAACACCATCTTCATAGGTGGCAAAATCTTCATAATCCCAATCGGACATATCCAAATCGGCGGTGATATAAATCACATCATCGGGCTCATAGTGATCATTAACATAGTCACCATCGCCTGAATAGGAATTATGACCATTACGGGACTGTACATAAGCCATATTCATCCGAATCAATTCACCAACACTGTCGATATAATATTCGGATACGCCGTCTCCCCAATAAGCTTCGCTTGCGGGAGTAGTGATATGGCTGTAATCAATCAATTCGTTGTTCTTGATCTCGGCAGCGCCGACGATCTCAACGGTGGTGTAAGCTTCGAGATCCAACTCGGTCATCGTGTCGCCCACCATACCGCCTGCATATTCCAAAACAGCGGTTACAGCCAGCTCGGATGCGGTGGAAGCCAGATCCTGCGTTACCTTAAACTTCACGCTGAAGACATCAACCGCTTCGGTGGCATTTTCGCCGGAAAGTGCAGCAGCGGTTACTGCCATCATATTCTCGGACTCTTTCTTATCGGTTACCAACCAACCGTTGGCTGCGATGGCATAGTTGCCCTCTGCATCTGCCACGGGGGTCAGTACATTTTCATCATAGTTGAAACCAACTTCAACGCCTTGGAGATTGGAACCTGCGATCAAGGATACGGTGGCGGTCACAATGTCGCCCTTCACATAGGTATCTTTATCCAAAGTCATGGTATAGGGAGGCAAGGAGACTTTGGTATAAGCGGTATCTTCATCCACAACCACGGTGGACCAATCGGCGCCGGCATTGACCGCCGAGCCATCGGTAGCCTTCCAGTCGCTCTCACCCAAAGCGGTGATGTCTGCAGCATCTGCCAAAACAGGCAGGCCGTTTTCATCGGCAGTTACACGGAGATTGCCGTTTACATCGGTATAATAAGTAGTCGTTTCGCTATCAACAGTAAAGGAAACTGCAACAGGTGCCTTCTCGCCGTCAGCCAAGAATACCATATTACCCTTGGTATCAAAACCCCAACCAGCATCAACAATACCTTCGTTTAAGAAAGCATAATCGCTATCCACATAGTTGGCATCAACTTCCACATTGGTTCCGCTATACGAGGGGTTCACATACTTTACATAAGCGACACCAGAATCAACCTTATAAGTGCCAACCGTTGCCAAAGAAGTGTTTTTACCCGAGGCAGTAAGTGTCGCAAAAGGAACGGTTCCTGCATCAGAAACCACCTTGTTTCCAGCGGCATAAACGCCGGTGATACTAACGGGGGTTGCAGCGTAAGCATTGGTCACAATTGCACAACTTGCACCGGCAGTAGAACCGGTGGGAATATTATTAGTGTTGTTAAAGATACCAACATTATTAATTGTAACGGTTGTTGTCCCAGCGGTGACAGTGCTCGGCTTATTTATGTCACCGACTAACAGTCCACCACCTTCAGTGGACTTATTATTACCATTAATGGTACACCCCGCCATCAAAACATCCTCAATTGTAAAGGTGGCACCGCACTTAATTCGACCAATCAATCCTCCAACACCATATTGAAGACCAGTGGGAGTTGTAATAGACGAATTAATAACACTACAATTTTTAATGGTGACGGATTTCATGTTATTGGTATTCATGCCACCAAACATAATTCCACTATATACAACATCAGTAGTCGTTACAGTAGTGTTCTTAACATGAACATTCTCAACTAAAAGGGAACGCGTTCCACTTCCGTTTCCATCCAACTGTCCAATAATCACGCCTACGACGGGCTTTGTGGTAGAATCGCCATCATCACTCACAACAACGGCTCCATCAAAAGTCAGATTCTTGACATAAGAATCGTACTGTTTGCTGTTGGAAAACAAAGGCCCACTAGCATACCAATTATAAATGGTATGACCCAAGCCATCAACGCTACCTAACAACGAAGGAATCTTCACAAAGTCGGCAAAGAACGCATCTTTACCGCCTTCGTAGTCATTAATGTCGATGTCATTTGCAATGTAAATCACATCGTCCGTATCAGTATACGTTGCATAGTTAGTAGAAAGCCAAACAAAGTCCGCAGCTTCTGTAATTTTATAGTTCTGCGAACCACTTTCTTTTTCCGTAATTTCAGTCACTTTGACTGCATCACTCGGCAGTGTGTACTCTTCCGCTGCTACGGGCACGACGATGCAAGCCATCATGGAGATGACCATCATCACTGCCAGGAGTGCGGAAATCCAATTTCTCTTGTTCAAAGTTCTTACCTCCTTAAGAATATTTTTGAACATTTCCTATTTAATAAATGACGAAGCACCCCTTTTGCTTGTTTTTTCAATAAAAAGGGGGCACTTTTTCATCATTCAATAAAAAGTTTAATTTATTTTAACATCTTTTGTTTGGATTGCATATATCCTTATGTTGTTCGTTTGCCACATTTTGTGACATTGGCAAAAATATTTCGTTTCTTTGAAAAAAGAATACGCTTGCAGGAGAACTCCTGCAAGCGTATCTCACAAATCCACGCAGTGGATTTATTTCGTTAGCGCTTCGCGCTAAACTTATCTTCCAATTTCTTAAAGTACTTAAAGGTCATGGGCCAGACGGCGCCGGCAAAGATCACCACCAGCATATAGGAGAAAGCCTTTCCGGTGAGGGCGGCATAGCCGCCGGGTAGCAGATCAAAGAGGGCACCGGAGAGTTCCTTGACGCCGAGGCTCAAGGCAAGTCCCAGCACAAACCGCACCGCCCGATTCCAGAAGCAACCGTCGATCTCATAGCGGATGAACCGCTGATCCAGTTCAAACACGATATTAAAGCCCAGCACGGCGCCCAACATTTTATAGGCATTTTTCTTGCCGCTGAACAGCTCTGCTCCATTGGCATCGGCAGGGAAGGGGAAAAATTCCATAAAGAGCACCTGCGCCAAGGACCAGATCAAAAGAACGGCGAAGATCATCCGCATCATATCGGGCTTTTCTGCCGCCTTATGGATCAGGGGATAGAGTCCGAAGACCATCACCAAGGCAAGGACAAAGGAAACACCTACATCCAAGGGGGTATGCACGCCCAGCCACATCCGCGAGAAGGGGATCAGCACGCAAAAGGCGATGGCCGTATTCCGCAGCCAGCGTTTTTTGGCGATACGGGCGATGGCGCCGAAGACGCCCACGCCGCATTGGGTATGCCCGCTGGGGAAGGAATAGCCGCTGGCGGCTTCCCGCGCGCTTTCCACGATGGTGAATTCAGGGTCTTTCACCCAAGGGCGGTCGATGCGAAAGAGCACCTTCAGCAGTTGGTTGATCTGGGTGCCCAAAAAGCCGATGGTGAGGATATAATACCCTTCGGTCTTATCAATGCACCAAAGGAATAGCATCGCCACACCCATAAAGATCATTTCGTCCCCAAAATGGGTGACCATCTGCATCAGGAAATCCACTACAGGGTTGCGAAGATCTTCCAATAAATATAAAAAGCTCATCTGAGAAAAGACATCTCCTTCATTAAAATATACATCATCATAACATAAGCCACCAAAAAAGTAAATAGATTATTTGTGAAAGGAGTGGATCAAATGAGGATCGTGACCATTCAGCCGGGGGACAGTCTTTACAAAATCGGAAAGACCTACGGCGTTACGGTAGACCAGTTGGTAGCGGCCAACGGCATTGACCCCAACAAATACTTGGTGATCGGCGACAGCCTGATCGTGCCCTCGCCCGAGGAGAAGTGGGGGCCGCTGATCGTGAACGGCTACGCCTACCCCTTTATTGATCGGGAGGTGTTAAAAAAGACCCTTCCCTATCTCACCTATCTTTCGGTGTTCAGCTACGGGGTGGACGACGAGGGCGGTTTGGTATCGCCCCAAGTGAACGACGACGAAGTGGTGGCTATGGCCATCGCGGCGGGGGTGGCGCCCGTTTTGGTGCTGACCACCGTGGACGAAAGCGGCGGGTTCAACAGTCAGCGGGCGGTAAATCTTTTAGAGAGTGCGCCCAACCGTCAGCGGTTGGCGGAAGAGCTGAAAGCGGTCGTTCAAGCCAAAGGCTATCGGGGTGTGGATGTGGATATGGAATACATCCCCGCCGAGCTGAAGCAATCGTACACCGATCTGGTGGCATACCTACGGGAGCAGCTGGCACCCCTGCCCGTGTTTGTGGCGCTGGCGCCCAAAAGCAGTCGGGATCAGCGGGGGTTGCTCTATGAAGCCCACGACTATCAGGGGATGGGCGACGCCGCCACCAACACCCTTGTAATGACCTACGAATGGGGGCACACCTACGGACCGCCCATGGCGGTGGCGCCCATCAATCAGGTGGAGCGGGTGTTGAACTATGCGGTCAGCGAGATCCCGCCCCAAAAGATCCTGATGGGGCTCCCCAACTACGGCTACGATTGGCTTCTTCCCTACGAGCAGGGCAGACCCGCTCGCTCCATCGGTAATTATGAGGCGGTGGCTCTTGCACGGAAGTACGGTGCGGAGATCCAATTCGACGATACCGCAGAATCCCCTTGGTTCCGCTACTATGACCGCCGAGGCAGGCAGCACGAGGTTTGGTACGAGGATGCCCGCAGTTATCTGGCAAAGCTGACGCTTCTTCAAGAGCTTGGGCTGGGCGGGGTGAGCATCTGGAACATTATGCGGTTCTTCCAGCCGCTCTATACCTTGCTGGATGGGTATTTTGAGATTGTGAAGGTGTTATAAAGTTTGCAAGGCAAACTTTATAACAACATTTTGCCGACGGCAAAATATTTCACAACGATCCATCGGATCGTTATTTCACATTCTCCGCAAGGAGAATATTTCACATTTGCCCAAGGGGCAAATATTTCACGATGCGGTTCCATCATTTTGTCCCGCGATCGTTGCGCTCTTGTTTTTTTCGGCCGCTGCGAGCGGCAAACGAAAAAAACGGCGTGCT
>JAZQET010000018.1:0-9334 GCA_045539135.1 Eubacteriales bacterium
TACCAGCTTCAGTTCTTTACTATTGGAATCCAGATCCACGATGGTTACACCGTTGGTCAAGGGATATGCATACCACCAGCTGTTTACGGGGCCGCTGGTTGCAAACAAGGGCTTACCGTCGGAGGTGGTGGTAGGAACGGAAGTCAGGAAGGAGCGATATGCGTTCCAATCCCACTCATCGTTCTGCCACATAGTGTGGGGATCCTTCAGGTTCAGCTCTTCTACCAAGCTCTGATTGTAAACCAACATATCAGCAGCGCCGATAGGGGCGATACACTGATAGTTTCCGCCAATCTTGGTCTCTTCCAGCGTCATTTCATCCACGCCGGGGGAGTTGCCGATGTTCTGCAGGTTTACATAAGGGTTCAGGGGCTGACACAGCTTGAAGTACAGGGGCATACCACCGATATGGGTGGGGATCAAGTCCAAAGACTTACCTGCATTCATGTAGGTCATAATTTGGCTGTGGGACTTATTGTGGTGAGACTCGAAGTACTTCACGGTCACACCCAACTCGCCCTTCAGGGCTTCCCACCATTCCCACTCACCGATCAACTTACCGTTCTTATCGGTGTAGTAGAAGTTATCTTTACCCTCTGCGGTAAAGAAGGTGAAGGTCTTGCCCTTCAGGTCCTTCAGCTTCACATCGTTCTTTACAAAACCGGTGGTATCCATATCGAAGGAAGGCAAAATACCGTGATTGATCTCTTTGGATTCAGCCAACAGGGGGTTGTTTGCCATATCATACTTCTTGGTACCATCGTATTGCTCAACGATGGTCTGCTGGGTGTTCTTATCGTCACCGGCACCGACGGTCTTATCGTCCTCGGTGGGAGACTTGTCGTTATTACTGCTATCGTTGTTGTTTGTGGTGTTGTTTTTGTCGCCGCTTCCGGACTGATTATTCTTATCGGTACCGGTGCCGCTCTGATTCTTATCGCCATCAGAGTCTTTATCGCCATCGTTACTGTTGTCTCCGGTGGAATCGTCGCCGAATGCATCGTCGCTTACATTAACGTCCCATTCGTTTTCGTCGCCGGATTTACAAGCGGTAGCCATGGTGACCAGCATCAGTACGGCCAAGATAACAGCCAGAACCTTGCAAAACTTGTTCATCACTACATACCTCCTTTAGTATTATAAATATTTTACTATATATTTATATAAAAAACAATCTTGTTTTTTCACCTTACAATATCTTTGTGGATTGTGCACAAGGAGGGGGACAAAATTTTGTTTAATCCGTCTAAAAATTTATGGTCAATTCAGCAGCCAGACCCCGATATTCAGGTAGCTTGCAAACAGCAGCCAAAGGATATACGGCACCATCAGCCACCCTGCCGCAGGTCGGATACGGCGGAAAAGAAAAGCGGTCCAAATCACCGTGATGGTCAGCAGCAAAATCACCGCCACCGACAGTCTTAATGCCTGAAAACGAAAGAAGATAATGCTCCAAGAAAAATTCAGTGTAAGCTGAACCGCATACAACGTTAAGGCATTTTTTCCTTGGGGTGTCTCCCCCGCCACTGCCCAGATCAGCCCCGATGCGGCACCCATCATAGCATACAGAATGCTCCACGCCACGGGAAAGACCCAAGCAGGCGGCGCCAAGGGCGGCTGACGAAGCACGGTATAAACATCGGAAAAGCCGCCGGAAAGCAGGGCGGAAAGACCCCCCACCCCTTCGGCAATCAAAATTCCCACCACAATGGGAAGCCATATTCTTTTGGTTTTCATTGATTCTTCTCCTTTCGGATTTTTTCAACAACAGTATATGCAAAATTTCCAATAAAAATGTAATGCCCACTCCAAAACGGAGTGGGCATTGCTTATTTTTTATCAAAAGCGGGGTTGATGCGGTAATAATTCTTACTGTCCAGATGCCGCCGCAACTGCCCCAGCGCTTCGCCGAAGCGTTGGAAATGCACGATCTCCCGCTCTCTGAGGAACTTGATGGGATCGCAAACATCGGGATCCTTGATCAACCGCAACAGGTTATCATAGGTGGTGCGCGCCTTTTGCTCCGCGCCCATATCCTCAAAGAGGTCGGTGATGGGATCGCCCTTGGATTGGAAGGTGGTGGCGCTCCAAGGCTCACCGCTTGCCGCCTGCGGCCAGAGACCGGCGGTATGATCCACATAATAATCCGCGAAGCCTTGCTCCTGAATCTCCTCGGCAGACAGCCCTTTCAGAAGCTGACGCACGATAGTGGAAACAATCTCCATATGAGCAAGTTCTTCGGTGCCCACGTCGGTCAGAAGAGCAGATACCTCGGGCAAAGGCATTGCATAGCGTTGGGACAGATACCGTTGGGATGCCCCCAACTCACCGTCGGGTCCGCCGAATTGGCTCATAATGACTTTTGCCAAGCGGGCATCGGGCTTTTTGATGTCTACCGGATACTGTAATCGTTTTTCATACACCCACATACCTTATACTCCTCCTTCCCAAGGCCAAGGGCTGCTTGCCCATTGCCAACTGCCGCTTGCTCCGCCGTTCGCCTGCATAATGGGTCCGTATTTTTCCTCATAGCGTGCCACTGCCTGACGGTAAAGCTCGATCTTTTTGCGGTAATACTCCAATGCGTGGCGGTCATTGGGGTGGGTATCCAGATACAGCCGCGCCTCATCGGCGGCAAAGCCGTTGACATAAACGGCTTCCATCCATTTTCTTTGCTCATTCATCGGCGGTACCCTCCCTCAAAGGGCAGATCCAGCTGCCGAAAGATGGTGCCCCGCGGGAACCCCTCTTGAGGTTCATACAGTTCCTGCCATGTCTGATTGGGCACATAGGCCATGGCCAATACCATGGGGTCTGCGGCAGGATGCTCTTGTGGCTTATGATAAACAGGGGTCTTCTCCCGCCATTCTGCCTGAAAGCGCAGAGGGGGCGAAAGAAGATCTCTGAGATCAAAATCATCCATTCAAATCTTCTCCTTATTTTGAATAATAAGAAGGTTTTCAATCTGCGAAACCTTCTCATCACCCTATCCTATGCGTCTTTCTGATTTCGGTGAACCGTGCGAAAAAATGAGTTGCTTTTTCTTCTTTTTTATACTATTCTTTAGGTAAGACAATAAGAATAATCTTCGGGAGTGATTTCATGAAGCACACCATCCTTTTTGATCAATGTGATAACCACGCAAGCAATGCCCTTCCCTTGGGGAACGGCACATTCGGGTGTATGCCTTTTTATGAATTGGGGCATCTTTTTTTGCCCATGAATCACTATGAGGTTTATTATTCTACGGCCGAAAACAACCTGCCCCAAGAGATCCTTGACGCCATGGGACCTATCGAGGATGCAGGCGAAAAGCATCG
The DNA here is from genome assembly GCA_045539135.1 of Eubacteriales bacterium. Taxonomy (GTDB): domain Bacteria; phylum Bacillota; class Clostridia; order Oscillospirales; family QAKW01; genus QAKW01. The sequence goes on from JAZQET010000018.1 coordinate 3,321, forward strand.
GCGTTTTCTAAAGCGTGCCGAAGAAAACCAAGCCCAAGAGGGAGAACCTTTCTGCCTCTACCGCACCGACCGCGCCAAGGCGCTTCAAGCTACAGGCTACGGTTCCCGTGCCAAGGGGGTCAGCAACCCGCCCACAGGGGAGCTTTGCTTCACCTTTGCCCCCGCCCTTTCCTCCCATCGGCTTTCTTTAACGGTGGAGGAAGCAAAAAGCCTTTTGGAGCTTTCCCATCAAGAAAAATCCTTGCGTTTGGAAACCCTTGTGACCCGCACGGACTGCATTTTGACCAAGGTAACCCCTTCCCATACGGGCTTGCTGACCGAAATCACCCTTTCCCTTCCCCATTGCAGAGAAATGGATGCGCCGGATATTACCTTTGAACAGCAAGATGAACAGACGGTTCTTTATACCGTTCGCCGCACCTTTTCCGCGAAAAAAGAGTTCACCTTCTGCGGCATTTTAAGATTCGACGGTGCAACGGTCAACCTGCGCGTAACCAAAGAAAACGAAGCTCTTTTGCAGGTGACCCATTCCGCAAAATCCTTTTATATTTTCACGGGCATTTTTACCGACTACCGTTTTTCAAACCCCAAAGATGCCGCCCTTGAAGCCGCCCGTCAATGGGATCCCCGACAACTGGAAGAGGAGCACCGCAACTATTGGACGGACTTCTTTGCCCGCACCCGCGTTCGGTTGCCCGACCCTTTTTTGGAAAAGATCTATTACACCAATCTTTACGCATTGGATTGTTCCAGCGGAAAAGACGGCGTGATGAAGCATCAGGCTTGCGGGCTAAACGGTCTTTGGGCCATCCGCCATCCAAATATTTGGGGCAGCATGTGGTATTGGGATGTGAACATCCAATCCGCCTTTATCGGCGTGTTTTCAAGCAATCGCCCCGAATTGGGCAAGGTTTTTTCCGACGGACTGCTCTCCTACCGTGCCCTTGCCCGTCGCTGTGCCAAGGAGATCCACGATATGGAGGGCTGTGCCACCGATTATCCCTTCCATTTTTATTATTCCTGCTGGATGTGGTGCGCCCAATATCTTTGGTATCTTTACGAATACACCTTGGATCGGGAGTATCTGAAGCGGGATGCCTATCCCCTGTTTTTGGAGCTTTGCACCTTTATCCTCAATCTTTTTCAATATGATGAAGAGCGGGATTGCTACACCGTTTTTCCCGATATTTCCCCCGAGCAGGGTCCTCTTGCTCATAACACCACCATCACCGTTTCCTGCGCGAAATATCTTCTTACCTTTACCTTGAAAGCGGCGGAAATTTTAGGTGATCGGGATCCTCTTTTGGAGCGTTGCCGCGCCCTTTTGGCCAAATTGCCTCCTTATGCATTAAGCAAGGACGGCAAATACGGCGTACACCTTAAAGATTCCGAGGATGCGCCCGATGAGCTTTGGCTGCGCCATCCCAGTCTGCTGATGCCGCTGTTCCCCATTGGAGAATTTGATCTTTCCGACCCTTCGGTTTACGCTCTTTTAACCAATTCTCTGGATTATGCGGAAGAAAACTGCGAGCTTGGGATCTTTGGCTGCAGTTGGATCGCCGCCGCGGCCGCGCGGCTGGGAAAAGGCGGGCGCGCCTTGCGGCTTTTATATGAAAAGGGCATTGATCATATGCTTCGCTCCAACGGTCTTGCCGCCGAAGAAACCGAGCGTTTTATGAACTTTTGCCTGCTGGGGCGGCAGCCGCTGTACTACCCCTGTATGATGGAGTTTTCCGGCGGAATGCTGGCGGCGGTCAATGAGCTTCTGCTTCAATCCTATGATGGCTTGATCCGCGTCTTTCCCGCGTTGCCCGACGGAGATCCCGAATTTGAGCGGCTGACCAAAAAGGGCTATTCCATCCACGAGTACAACGGACGCTTTTCTTCTTATGCGGCGTGGAAGAATGTTTCCTTTGACCGCCTTTTGGCAAAAGGTGCCTTTGAGGTGAGCGCCGCCCTGCACGAGGGGCAGCTTCAATTCATTCAGGCGCAGGCACAGCAAGGGGGACTTCTTCGGTTGACCTGTCCGTACCTGACGAAAGACTTTACCGTTTTCTGCAACGGAGAAGCGGTTCCCTACGAACAGGCGCAAAACCTGATCACCCTTGAGACCCAAAAAGGATGCACCTATCTCTTTGCCCCCTCCGCTTCGGTGCCCACGGAGCCCGAACAGGAACAAGAGGCAGAGGCGATCCTGCTTCACGAGACCTTTACCCGCCGCAAGATCAGCATCGGCGAAAATGCCGAGACTCTTTATCATAAAAAGGTAGATGCCTTTTTAAGAGATCGGTATTTGGGCAACCGACCCATTGCGCCCAATACGGTTTATAAATTCGATTTCACCGAAAAAGCAGAAAAAGACTATGCCCCCGCCATCCCCCTTTACCATTTCCTTGGAGAAGAGCATTTGCTCTCTTCCATGGACTTTGTGCGCTTGGGTGCAGAACCCTTCACCCCTCGCTTGGGATACGGCTTTGCCGATCCCAAGGAGATCCGCATCTGCTCCCGTAAAGGTCCCGATGCCATGAGAGAGGATTTTGCCGAGGGCACCCTCCCTGCCGAATTCATCATTGAAGCACCTCGCGGGATGTATGAACTCCTTGCCGTCAGCGGCGATGCGGAAGAGGACAGCGCAACGGTAATTCAAGTGCAAAGCGGGCAACCGATGGGCGGGGAAATGATTCCAAAAGGAACTTTCCAATGCCTGCGCATCCCCCTTATTTTGGAAGAGGACTCTGTCATTCGCGTTAAGCTCTCTTCCCACAGCGGGCATCGCTGGAAACTAAACGGCCTGCTTTTGAATTTCAAACACAGTTCTTAAATTCTTTATTTACTTTCTTCTTTTCTTGTGGTATACTGATTGGAAGAATATAAGAAACGGAGGAAACGATCCAAATGGCAACCAAAAAAGAAAAACTTCCTTTTCAAATGTATAAAGGCTATCCCTTGGTCCGCAGCGGCAACGCCATCTATTACGGCGATCCCAAAGATCCTTATGTGATCTTCATTTCCATCCTTGCTACCGACGGTACCGAAAACGATCTGCCCACCAAGGTTTCGGTGGAGCTGCTTGCCACTGATGAGAGCATTTCGATTTTCGAGCGTTCCCAAAAGAAGAGCGAAAAGAACAGTCTTTATGAAGCGCTGGACATCGGTCAGATCTGGCTGCAAAGAGCATTGAAGAAGTAAGATGAAAAAGTATTTATTGCCCGCAGAAGGCGTCTTTTACAAAGCCAATACCCATGCCCACTCCACCGTTTCCGACGGGCGGTTTTCCCCCGAGGAAATCAAGGAGCTTTATAAGGCCAAGGGCTATCAGATCTATGCCTTTACCGATCACCGCAAGCTGGTTCCCCATCCCGAATTGAAGGATGAGAGCTTTTTGCCCATCACCTCTTTGGAGTTTGATGTGAAGGATATGCGGGACCCCGATCGGTTTGATAAGCCCACCTACCACCTGAATTTCTTTTCCAAAGAGGAAAACAGAACCGAGTTTGTGCCCTACGATTGGGACAAACTGAAATCGGAATATCGGGTGGAGGACTTAAACGATGTGATCCGCCGCGCCAACGAAGCAGGCTTTTTAGCGCAATACAACCATCCCCGTTGGTCCTGCCAAGATGTGCGGGACTTCGGCGGTCTGGAAGGTCTTTGGGGCTTTGAGGTCTTCAACTACGGCACCCATACCTTAAAGATGGACGGTTGGGGCGATGTGGAATTTCAGCAGATGGCCTGTATGGGCAAATATCTTTGCCCCACCGCAGGAGACGATAACCACAATCACTTCCCGCCGGAGCACACCCAATCGGACAGCTTCGGCGGTTGGACCATGATCAAAGCCCCCGCCCTTACCTATGAGGCGGTTTTGACCGCTATGGAGCGCGGCGATCTCTACGCCACCACCGGCCCCGAGATCAAGGAGCTTTATGTGGAAGAGGGAAAGGTCCATCTCATCACCTCCCCCGCGGCGGTTCTGCTGATGCGCACCGAATACCGTCCCCATATGGTGGAGCGTGCCTTTGAGGATTCTTTGACCCACGCGGTCTTTGACCTGACCAAGTTCAAAACACCCCCGCGGTTTATCCGCTTTGAGGTGTGGGACTCCCACAATCAAAAGGCCATGAGCCGTGTCTATCTTCCCCACGAATATGAAGCATAAAAAAATCCCCCGCTATGCGGGGGATTTTTTTATGAATTCTTTTCGCGGATCGCGTCTGCCGTGCCTTCACCCAAGGAAAAGTCCAGCGCGGTGGCATAAACGCTTTCCAAATATGCCTTTAAGGTCTCATCGGTTTGAGCAAGAATGGATTCCACCTGATGATATTCCTTAAACAGCGCAAACAGGTCTTCCTTTTGAATATTGCGCTGTTGCAGCTCCGCCAACTGTTCTTCGGAGCATTTTTTCAGCAAATTCTTATAACTCAATTCCATTTGATAATCTTCCCAATCACCGTTGGTCCAACCGCTGAGATCCCGATCCTTCAATGCAGACGAGTGCTCCTTGATCTCTTGGATCTGCCCTTCGCTGAGCAACCAGGTGCGGTACCAAGCACTATATTCGGCATAGGTCATCACGGCGATCTCTTCTTCGGTTTTTTGATGGGCCAACAGTTCGGTGCGAAAGGTCTCATATTGAGGCAAGGTGCTCAATAACGGAGACTCTGCGGGAACGATTTTTTGGGGATCCACATTGGGAAGCGTGATCCCCAAGGAAGTGGGTTTGGAGACTGCTTTGAGCAATTTTTGCTCCTCCGCGGTGGGTTCCTCCGCAAGCAGGGCGGAACGCACGGTGGCCTCTTTATAGATCTCCACCGTTTTAGTCTCATCGGGCAAAACCGACGCACATCCGCTCAAAAGCAACACTGCCGCGATCCATAAAACAAACATCCGTTTCATCCAAAAACACCTCCTTATGATTATATTATAAATTCGCATACCCCCTTGTGTCAATACAAGGGGGTATGCGAATATTATATAACGGTGTTTTGCGGGGTGCCGTTCAAATAGGCGCGGATGTTTTCTGCCACCATCTCCATCAGCCGACGGCGGGTGGGCAGTCCTGCCCACGCAATATGGGGTGTGATATAGCAGTTTTTCACATTCCGCAAGGGGCATTCGGCGGTCATGGGCTCCGCCGCAAGCACATCCAAGCCTGCGCCCAGCAGATGACCGCTTTCCAACGCTTCTTTTAAGGCGCGCTCCTCCACCAAGCCGCCGCGGGCGGTATTGATCAGCACCGCCCCTTTCTTCATTTTGGCAAAAGCCGCTCTATCCATCATTTTTTCCGAATCGGCGTTCAAGGGGCAATGGAGGGATACCACATCGGATTCCCTTAACAGGGTATCGAAGTCCACCTGCTCCACCGTTTCATCCGAAACGGTACTGCGGTTACGGATCAGCACCCGCATCCCAAAAGCCTTGGCGATGGCTGCCGCCTTTCTGCCGATGGCGCCATAGCCCACGATTCCCATGGTTTTTCCCGCCAACTCATCCAGCGGGAAGGGAAAATAAGAAAAGGTGCGGCTTTTGATCCAATCCCCGTCTTTTACGGTTTGGTTATACTCCCCCACCCGATTCAAAAGTGCCAGCAGCAGGGCAAAGGTATGCTGGGCCACCGCATCGGTAGAATAGCCGGGGACATTGCAAACGGTGATCCCCTTTGCTTTGGCATATGCCGTATCCACATTATTATAGCCGGTGGCAAACAGCCCGATATACTTGAGATTTTCTGCTTTTTTCAGGGTCTCTTCATCCAACACAGTCTTATTGCAAAGCACCAGATCGGCTTTTGCGATCCGCTCCGCCCGCTCTTCGGGGGCGGTGAGCCCATGGAGGGTCACCTCGCCGAACTCCTTCAAGAAATCGGGAGTGATATGGGCATCGAAGACCGTATCGGCATCCAACACAACAATTTTCATTTTTTCTTCCTATCTTGAAAATGAGCAAGCCGAGGCGTGCGCATTTTTCATTTGATCTCTTCCAAAAATTCGCCGATACGGCGGAGTGCTTCTTTA
>JAZQET010000019.1:0-61314 GCA_045539135.1 Eubacteriales bacterium
TACCAGCTTCAGTTCTTTACTATTGGAATCCAGATCCACGATGGTTACACCGTTGGTCAAGGGATATGCATACCACCAGCTGTTTACGGGGCCGCTGGTTGCAAACAAGGGCTTACCGTCGGAGGTGGTGGTAGGAACGGAGGTCAGGAAGGAGCGATATGCGTTCCAATCCCACTCATCGTTCTGCCACATCTTATGAGGATCCTTCAGGTTCAGCTCTTCTACCAAGCTCTGATTGTAAACCAACATATCAGCCGCGCCGATAGGAGCGATACAATGATAGTTGCCGCCGAACTTGGTCTCTTCCAAAGTCATTTCATCCACGCCGGGAGAATTACCGATGTTCTGCAGGTTTACATAGGGGTTCAGAGGTTGACACAGCTTGAAGTACAGGGGCATACCACCGATATGGGTGGGGATCAAGTCCAAAGACTTCCCTGCATTCATGTAGGTCATAATTTGGCTGTGGGACTTATTGTGGTGAGACTCGAAGTACTTTACGGTCACACCCAACTTACCCTTCAGGGCTTCCCACCATTCCCACTCACCGATCAGTTTACCGTTTTTGTCGGTGTAGTAGAAATTAGACTTCCCTTCTGCGGTGAAGAAGGTGAAGGTCTTACCCTTCAGGTCGGCAAGCTTAATGTCGTTTTTCACAAAACCGGTGGTGTCCAGATTGAAGGAGGGCAGGATCTCATGGTTGATTGACTTGGATTCTGCCAACAGCGGGTTATTTTCCATATCGTATTTCATTTCCGCCGAATAATTTTCTTCAATCTCTTTTTGGGTCTCCTCATCGTCTCCGTTGGAGCCACCGTTGTTTTCGGAGCCGCCTTGGTTGGGGCTTCCTTGATTTTCGGAACCGCCCTCATTGGTTTCGCCCTTATTTTCCTTTCCGCCGCCGTTGCTTACGCCGCCTTGGCTTTCAGGGTCTTTCTCTTTCTCGGGGTCATCGGGGTCGGAGCCGCCGCTACCGGGGTTCTCCCCGAAGGACTCTCCGTCCACTTCTACCTGCCACTCATCTTCATCGCCCGATTTACAGGCAGTAGCCATAGTGACCAGCATCAGTACCGCGAGAATGACTGCTAAAATTTTACAAAATTTTTGCATTCTTTGATCTCCTTTCTTTCGATTATTGAGTTCATAAGAACTCCTTCCATCTATATTTTAGCGAAAGGAAAAGCCTTACACAACCCCTTTGGGCGAAATGTAACATAAATGTAACGTTGGTTCGTCAAAATGAACAAAAATGCGGAGCGTTTTTTGTTTTTCGCTTTTTTTTGGTAATTTTTACAAGGCGAAAAAGCCTGCCCTGCGCTGTCATAAACAGCGCAGGGCAGGCTTTTTCAAGGGATATTATTGATAATTTTTACAGGTCTCGATGGCTTGCTGCACCACATTATAGACCTCGCGGTGCTTACTTGCCGCGTTGATCTCGGGCAGGAATGCCGCCCAGATATAACCGGTGGCAGCATCACGCATTGCCTTAAAGTTTTCACCGCTCAAATTCCGCCATTCGTTCATCTGCAGACCGAAGTAGGTATTCTTTACGCAGAACTCAAAATACTCTTTCTTTTGGGCATAGGTGAACTTCAGATGGGGCTGCTCTTCAAAATAATCGAAGATGGACTCGGTGCAACGGTTTGCCCACAGCTCCGCAAATTTAATGGCATAGGGAATATTATTCTTATTCTTCACGATCTTGGGAATGGACATGGCGATACCCATACTGTGAACGGCATAACGGCCGCTTTCACCGGTGCCCTTGGGATAAGGAACCCAGTTATACTTACGGGTCTTGGCATAATCGGTATCGGCAAAATCCACCATCAAGCGAACACGGTTACTCATCATCAAAGTACCGTCGAACAGCTTACCGTAAACCTCCTCGGTGCCGCTGGCGGTATTTCCGTCGGCAGGTGTGGAGGTATCCTTCACGCTCTTGATGGTATCGGCAAAGTAGGTGACCGCTTCGATCGCCCGCTCATCGTTCCAGTTATTGATCAGATTGAATTCTTTACTTTCGCTATCCAGATCCACGATGGTGATGCCATTGGTCAAGGGGAAGGCATACCACCAGCTGTTTACACCCACATTGATGGCAAAGAGGTCTTTCCCGTCTGCCGTTTTGGTCGGAATACTGGTCATAAAGGCGCGCCATGCATTCCAATCCCACTCATCGTTTTGCCACATCTTATGAGGATCCTTCAGGTTCAGTTCTTCCACAAGACTCTGATTATACACCAGCATATCCACAGCACCGATGGGAGCAATACAGTGGTACTCACCGCCGTATTTGGTCTCTTCCAAAGTCATTTCATCCACACCGGGTGAATTGCCGATATTCTGCAAATTCACATAGGGGTTGATGGACTGGCTCAGTTTGAAATACAGAGGCATACCGCCTACGTGGGTAGGGATCAGATCCAATGCCTTACCTGCATTCATATAGGTCATAATCTGGCTATGAGATTTATTATGATGGGAGACCGTGTACTTAATGGTAAGACCCAACTCGCTCTTCAGCATCTCAAACCAATCACGCTCACCGATCTGCTTTCCGTTTGCATCGGTATAGAAGAAGTTGGATGCGCTGGAGGCAGTAAAGAAATGGAAGCTCTTACCCTTTAAGTCTTTAAGCTTGATATCATTCTTCACAAAGCCGGTGGTATCCACGTCAAAGGAAGGCATAATGCCATGGTTCAGCCCCTTGCTTTCTGCCAGCAAGGGATTGTTTTCCATCGTATATTTTTTAGTCCCGTCGTATTCCTGAACGATCTCATCGAATTTATCGGAGTTATCGCCCGAAGGATTGTTCTCGTTTCCGTTGGAAGAATCCTCGGAGGGCTTATTGGAATCGTTGCCCGCGGGGTCCTTAGAGTCTCCGCCCGAAGGGGTCTTATCGGTAGAAGCGTTATTTTGCTCTCCCTTATTCTCCCCCTGATCATCGCTCGGATCGGACGTGTTATTATCTTTTTCTCCGCTATCTTCTCCGAAAGCATCATCGTCTACGCTGACATTCCAATCATCTTCCGCACCGGATTTACAAGCGGTAGTCATGGTGACCAGCATCAGCACAGCAAGGATCAACGCGAATAGCTTACAAAATTTACGCATTGTTCTTTCCTCCCTATTCATTCTTTTATTATTTTACCAAATAAAACAAAAGAACGCAACAGTTTTTCCTCAAAAAAGAAAAGCCCGAAGGGTTCTTCGGGCTTTTTTATACAAATTATGCGCCGCCGTACTCAAGGGTCTCCCTAATGGCATCGGCCACCAAGTTTGCCACCTCTTTATGCTTGGTTGCAGCATTGAGGTTGCTGTTATAACCGGCGTAGATATAACCCTCCTGTGCTTTACGGAAGGCATCGGAAACGGCACCCGTCATCATACGGAAGCTGGTCATTTCCAAACCGAAATAGGTGTTCTTGATACAGAATTCAAAATATTCCTTCTGCTGTGCATAAGTAAAGTTAATATGAGGCTTGATCGCCAGATAATCAAAGACCGCCTCGGTACAACGGTTTGCCCAAAGCTCTGCAAACTTCACCGCATAAGGGATATTATTCTTATTCTTTACCACACGGGGGATCATCATGGTATAACCGAAGTTATATGCCACATAACGGCCGTTCTCACCGGGCGCCTTGGGATAAGGAACCCAGTTATACTTACGGCTCTTGGCATAATCATACTTATCATAATCGCCTGCCAGCCACACACGGTTGCCCATCATCAGGGTACCGTCCTTAAAGAGGCGGCAATAGCTTTCCTCGGTCTTGAGGGTCTCCCCGTCATCGCTGGAAATACAGTCGTTGACACTCTTCATGGTATCGGCAAAGAAGGTAACTGCCTCCAACACATCGTCATTCATCCAGTTATTGAGCAGGTTCGGTTCTTTATTCTCATGGTCCAAAGCAATGGGGGCAATCCCGTTCGTCAAGGGGAAAACCGTCCACCAGCTACCGATACCCTGACGGTAAGCAAACAGCTTTTTACCATCGTTGGTATTGGCGGGTACACTGGTAAGGAAGGCACGCCAAGCGTTCCAATCCCACTCGTCATTCTGCCACATAGTATGAGGGTCCTTCAGGTTCAGTTCCTCTACCAAGCTTTGGTTATAGATCAGCACATCCACTGCGCCGATGGGAGCGATACAACGGTACTGACCGCCGTATTCGGTCTCTTCAAAGGTCATTTCATCCACACCGGGAGAATTGCCGATATTCTGCAAATTGATATAGGGGTTCAAGCCCTGAGACAGGTTCAGGAACTGAGGAAATCCACCGATGGAGGTGGGGATCAGATCCAATGCCTTCCCTGCGTTCATATAGGTCAAAGCAGTGCTCATAGATTGATGCCAATGGGATTTGGTATACTTCACGGTAAGACCCAGCTCACCCTTCAGCAGTTCAAACCATTCCCACTCATCGATCTTTGCGCCGTTGGCATCGTTATAGAAGAAGCTTCCCTGAGACTCGGCGGTAATGAACACCAAGGTCTTACCCTTCAGATCGGCAAGCTTTACATTGTTTTTCACAAAGCCGGTGGTATCGATATCATAAGAAGGCAGGATACCGGTATTGACCTTTTTGGACTCTGCCAGCAAGGGGTTCGCCTGCACCACATACTTATCGTCTTCATCATAGTCGTCCACAATCTGCTGGTGGTCTTTATTCTCACCGTCAGTATTGGTATCGGTGGACGGCTTTTTATCGGTATCGGGGTCTTTATCCGAGCCGCTGTCTTTATCCGAGACATTTCCTTTATCAGGATTGGTATTTTTGTCGTTATCGGTGTTTTTATCGGTTTCGCTGTCTTTCTCGGAATCGTCGTCTTTGGAGTCGTTGCTTTCATCATCGAAAACATCACCGCTGACGTCCACATTATCCCAATCATCACCATCGTTTGATTTACAAGCGGTGGCCATGGTGACCAGCATCAATACTGCTAAAATCATCGCTAAGACTTTACAGAATTTTTGCATCAATCATCTTCCTTTCTCTATAAAGATTATACCATCTTCATTTTATATTATCTTTTACCGTTTTGCAAACCTTTTCAGGATCCATTCGTTTTTTCGGCATTATTGCTAAATTAAATTTTATTTTTTATTCATTTTGACAAAAGAAAAAGAGCAACGGACTTGCCGTTGCTCTTTAAAGATATTCGATTATTTTGTGGCTTCCACACAGAGCTTTGCGATCTCTGCACGGGTGATCTGATTTGCGGGGTTCAGTTTACCGAAGTTATCGCCGGAAATAAGTCCTGCGGCAACGGTGGCTTCAACACCGCTTCTGGACCAAGCAGGAACGGTATAACCGTCTGCAAAGGTACTATTCAGATCGTAGGTACCCTTCAGCTCGAACAGGCGAGCAAAGAGAACCATTACTTCCTGACGGGTGATATAAGCGGCGGGAGCAAAGTTATTCTTCTCATTTCCCTTCATATAACCGTTGGCATAGCAAGCCTTCACGGAATCCAAAGCCCAATCGGCAGCGATGCTTGCGGTATCGCCGTAAGGCAGGGTGGTTTCGGTAAAGTTCTTGGCATTGATGCCCATCAAGCGGCAAACTGCAACTGCCATTTCCTGACGGGTGATCTTTTCGGTGGGACGGAAGACATAAGCGCCGTTTCCGTTATCTGCGCCGACCATCAAGCCCTTTGCGGAGGCTTCCAGCACATAATCGGCATACCAAGCGTTCAGATCGGTCAAATCGTCATACTCCTTACCCACCAAGGCTCTGGAGGCAACGATCTTATAGGTCTGCTTGGTCACACCGTCTTCTGCGGTACAAACAACATAATAAATATTGGTCTGCAGATCGGTGGGAACGTTGAAGCTTCTCTTCTCATAGGTTCTGCCGGTAGCGGCATCGATCTCAGCAGAAGCGGTATACTTCATCTCATACTTCAATGCTTCGTCTGCATAGACACGGCAGGTGGCGAACACATTTCTGGTGGTGAAGGAGAAGATGGAGGTAGCACTACCGGTGCTGAACTCGATCACATTATTAGAAATACCCACAGAATACTCAGGGATATTGACGATGGTGGCATCGGAAGAAACCAAACCGTTTTCAACCACGAAATCCAATACATTGGTCTTACCCTTGGCATCGGTCACCTTAACGGTAAACTCATTACTGCCGGAAACCAGAGTCAATGCACGGACATTTGCGGAAGAGGATACCTCGGTGGTTCCTTTATAAATAATGTAGGAAGCGCCGACAGTGGGAACCAGATCAAAGGTAGCGGAGGTTACATAACCGTTCATATAGGCTGCCATCCAGTTAATATCGTTACGGAGCAGCACATCGCCGGAATCGGTGGAAGCCGCCAAGATGGTGGGATCCTGATTGCCTGCGGCACGGTTGAACACGATGGTATAAACCTTAGAGGTCTTGGCATCCTGAGAGGTTACCTTTGCATAAACGGTATAGCCGCCATAGGGGATATAGCCGCCCAGATCTGCAAGGGCTGCGGTGCAAGCCTTATCGGAATAGAGGGCATAGGTTGCGCCTGCGGAAACCATCAGGTCATAATCCAAGAACTGCTGATCGGAATCCAGTGCATAGGTCCAAGTGGTGCCGGAAACGGCGGGAGCATTTACATTATTATTAAACTCCACATCCAGCAGTTCAGCCTTGGTGCCTGCTTCGCGGGTGATCTTCAAGGTATAAAGCACACCCAAGCCATCATCGGCAGGCTCGATCAAGATATAACGGTAAGTAGTGGAACCGTCCAGATACAGCTTTGCGCCGTTCAGTTCGGTCTTCAGGGTCTTCTCTTTGAAGACGCTCCAAACATCCCCTGCGGAAACTTCCAAAGCGGCTTCCAGATCCAAAACGTCTGCATTCAGACCGGTCAGATTCAAGGTAACTACTTTAGCATCATTATCAATGGTATACTTCTTTGCATCAAAGCCCTTGATGGCTTCTACGCGGCAAGCGCCCTGATCCAATTGGGTCATTGCGGCATCTGTATAATAAGGATAGAGCACCACTTCAGTGTTGCTGACCTGCTTATCTACCTGAATCTGATCGGCGGTGATGCCGTTCACATAGAAGTTCTTGCTCATATTCAGAACACCGTCTACATCGTTGGAGAGCAGAACGGCATTTGCAGGCAGATCAAAATAGTTTTCATTCATATTGATGAAATGACGGAAGGTAACGGAATTACCGAAGAATTCTCTGTAGCGGAATACAAAGGGAGTGGCGCCTTCATCAATGCCCATAAAGGTATTGCCGGTGATATTGATGTTGGTACCGGGCATGGTCCACTGACCGTCGAAACGAACACGAACCAAATCAGCCACGCAGTCTGCCACATAGTTGTTGCTGATGGTAGCACCGAAGAGGCAAGCCTGTGCATTATAGCCGGTCAGGTCCGAATCGCTCAGCAGGATCTTACCGCCTGCAATATAGTTGCCGGCGATCAGGAAGGTATCGCCGATGGAACCGTTAGAAGCGGAGTTCAAAGTAGCGATGGTACCGGTCACATTAATATAGTTGTTGATGATCTTGGTATCAATGCCTGCACCGATGGTAAAGAAGTTATTACCGGACAGCACACGGCAATCGGAGATCACCATATTACCGGCATAAGCTCTACCGTTGGTAGTAATACCGAAAGTAGGAGTGCTGGTGGTATTATAAATATTGTTTCTAAAGTACAGACCGTTTCTCAGCTGCTGGTTACCGGTAACGGTAAAAGCTGCGGCATCTGCCATATAGAAGCCATCGATGGTGATCATTTCAATACTCTGTGCCATAGTGATGGTCTTGCGGAACACAGCCTCGCCTGCCAACTCGGGATTGGCAGAATCACTGTTTGCGGCTGCCGCACCGGGACGCTCGGGATTGGCTTCCTTCAGGTTGGTGGCAATATCTGCGGTCTTCACGTTGGGGTTTACACCTGCGTTGGGACCGTACAGAGTAATGTCGGACGATGCAAAGGTCACGCTGGAATTATAGTTACCGGGAGCAACATAGATCACATCGTGACGGGTGGCATTGGAAACGGCAGTACCCACTTGCGCAAACGCCTGCACGCCCATATATGCCTTATACAACTGACCGTCCAGCTTAATGCGGACCCAGCCGGTCACTTCGGTCCAATCGTCGTTTACGACCTTATAGCCGTTGGGCAAGAGCGCACCGCCCACGGTGGCGGAAGACTCTTCGATCGTAACGGGGCTTCCCAGACCGCTGCCCATCTCTGCGCTTGCGGTAAACACCATACCGGACAGCATGGAGAGTACCATCAAAACGGTCAGGATCGCGGCCGAAACTCTGGTTTGATTTTTCATACTTACAACCTCCTGTCAAATCACCAATCGGAATATGTTCATAATATACCGATGATACATACTGTAATTATATTTTATAAAAGAACAAAAGTCAATAAGAGGAAACGGGATTTTGAAACTTTTTTCAATCCATACCGTTTTTTTGTGAAAAACCGCTAAAAAAATTTTTTATTTTTGTGAAATTTGACACGGGTATTTTTTTCGTTTTTGCGGCATAAATTGTTTAGATCGCAAAAAACAAGGCAAACTATTCCCAAAGGAGTGTGAGCAAAACCGTGTGTGGAATTATCGGTTACGCCGGCGAGCAGAATGCCAAAGACATTTTACTGTCCGGATTAAAAAAATTAGAATACCGCGGATATGATTCGGCAGGGATCGCCCTTACCTCGCCCCAAGGGATCCGCATCTTAAAAGACAAAGGAAAGGTTGCTTCTTTAGAACAATGCAAAGAATTTGAGGCACTTCACGGAACGGTGGGAATCGGGCACACCCGCTGGGCGACCCACGGAGTACCCAATCAAAAAAATGCCCATCCCCATCGGGCCGGACGGGTGGTACTGGTACACAACGGGATCATTGAAAATGAAGCAAAGTTGAAAGCGGAGCTTGCCGCTCAAGGGAAGCATCCCGTCAGCGACACCGACACGGAGATCGCCGCCATGGTGTTGGACAACCTCTACAACGGAGACCCCCTGAACGCCATTGCCTGTGCCACCGCTCTTTTTGAAGGTTCCTACGCATTAGGCATTCTTTTTGAGGATCACCCCGACACTCTTTACGCGGTGCGCAAAGACAGTCCCCTGATCATCGGCAGAGGAAACACGGAAAACTTCATCGCCTCGGATATTCCTGCCATCTTGGAGCATACCCGTCGGTACCAACTGCCGGAAGAAGGAGAGATTGCCGTGCTCAACAGCAGCGCGGTTACTTTTTACACCGCCGACGGGAAGGAATTACAGAAAGAGATCCTTACCGCCGACCATCAGGCGGGGAGTGCGGAAAAGGGCGGCTATGATCATTTTATGGCAAAAGAGATCCATGAACAGCCGGAGGCCATCCGCGCCACCCTTGCCCGCTATTGCAACGGCGAGACCCTTTTCCACGGGGAGACCTTTAAAGTAGGCGGCACGGTACGGATCGTGGCCTGCGGGTCTGCTTACCACGCAGGACTTTTGGGAAAGTATGCCATCGAAACGCTGGCGGGCATTCCCGCAACCGCCGAGATCGCCAGCGAATTTCGCTACAATGATCCCCTGCTTTCAAAAGAGGATCTGGTGGTGGTGATCTCTCAATCGGGAGAAACCGCCGATTCGGTGGCGGCATTGCGCCTTGCCAATCAGCAAGGGATCCCCACCCTTGCCATTGTGAATGTTTGGGGCAGTACCTTGGCGCGGGAGGCGGATCGGGTGCTTTATACGGCGGCGGGACCCGAAATTTCGGTAGCCACCACCAAGGCTTACACCTGTCAAGTGATTTTACTTTACCTCTTGGCATTGCGATTAGCACAACAGAATGGGCGGGAAACAGAAGAGCCGCTGCGGGGACTTTTATCCCTTCCGACACTTTTGGAGGAAACCCTAAAAAAAGAGCCTCAATGCAAGGAATTGGCGCAAAAATTCCGCCAAGTGCACCGCCTCTTTTTCATCGGCAGAGGGCAGGATTATGCCCTTGCCTGCGAGGGCTCTTTGAAACTAAAAGAGATCTCCTATATTCACAGCGAAGCCTATGCGGCGGGCGAGCTGAAGCACGGCACCATCTCTTTAATCGAAGAAGGGATTCCTGTTATTGCCCTTTTGACCGACCGCAAGCGGCTTGCCAAAACGGTAAGCAACATCAAGGAGGTACGGGCGCGGGGGGCGCGGGTTTTAGCCATCACCTATGAAGATGCAGAGCTTCAAGGGGTGGCGGATGATTTGCTGACCCTACCTCCCTGCACCCCCACCGAAGCCCCTGCCGCGGCGGCGGTGCTTTTACAGCTATTGGCTTATTACACGGCGGTGGAGCGGGGCAACGATGTGGATCAGCCCCGCAATTTGGCAAAAAGTGTTACGGTAGAGTAGTAAGGAGTTTATTATGGGCAGATATTTCGGAACAGACGGCATTCGGGGGGTAGTGCACAAAGCCCTTACCCACGAGCTTGCCTTTCGCTGCGGGGCTTCCTGCGGCTATCTCTTAAAAAAAGAAGCAGAGCGGTGCAAGGTGATCATCGGCACCGACACCCGCGCCTCCAAGGATCTGTTATTGGGTGCCTTGGCGGCGGGCTTTTGCTATTCGGGAGTGGATGTGGAGCACATCGGCGTTCTTCCCACCCCCGCTTTAGCCTTTCTCATTGATCGGATGGGTGCGGCGGCAGGAGTGATGATCTCCGCCTCCCATAATCCTTATTATTACAACGGCTTAAAGATCATTGCCAAGGGCGGCATCAAGCTCCCCGATGAAAAGGAAGCGGAGATCGAGGCTTTGATGGAGCATTTCAGCCTCCCCCCTGCCCCCCGCTTGGGACAGTTTAGTTATAATTTGAAGGCCAAGGATTTTTACTGCGAGCACGTAAAGCAATCCTGCGAAGGAGATCTCGGGGGCATCAAGGTGGTTTTTGACTGCGCCAACGGTGCCGCCTCAGAAACGGCAGAGCGAATCTTCAGCGGCTTTTGCCCCGATGCCCGCTATTTTCACCGCACCCCCGACGGCTACAACATCAACGAGGGATGCGGCTCCATGCACACGGAAGAGTTAGCGCGGTTGGTGCGGCAGGAGGGCGCCCACATCGGCTTTGCCTTTGACGGCGATGCCGACCGTTGCCTTGCCTGTGACGCACAGGGACGGGAGATCGACGGCGACCGCATTTTGGCGGTGCTTGCCCTCTACCTGAAGCAACAAGGGCGCTTGAGCAAAAACACGTTAGTGGCAACGGTAATGTCCAATCTGGGGCTGATCGAGCGGATGAACAAAGAAGGCATTAACGTGCCCACCGCCAAGGTGGGCGACCGCTATGTGCTGGAGGAGATGTTGGAGCAGGATTATGTGTTGGGAGGAGAGC
Source organism: Eubacteriales bacterium (assembly GCA_045539135.1). Taxonomy (GTDB): domain Bacteria; phylum Bacillota; class Clostridia; order Oscillospirales; family QAKW01; genus QAKW01. The sequence continues at coordinate 11,352 of JAZQET010000019.1, forward strand.
ACAGCGGACACATTATCTTTTTGGAAAAAGCCACCACCGGTGACGGTCAACTGACCGCGCTGATGCTCCTTTCGGCGATGAAGGCCTTAAATTTGAATGCCGAGCAGGTCTATGAGATCTTTACTCCCTTCCCCCAGATGCAGATCAATGTGCTTGCCGACGATCTTCAAAAACAAAAGTTGATGAACGATGAGGTCTTTTTGAAGGACATTCAAAAGGCGGAGGATGCCTTTTCCCGCCGCGGGCGGATCTTGGTGCGTCCTTCGGGAACCGAGCCTTATGTGCGCATTTTGGCGGAAGGACCCGATGAAGAAACGGTGCGCCAAGTAGCCACCGCCTTGGAGGAGACCACCCGCATTCGCTTGTCTCAATTGTTTTAATAAAGAAAAACGCTGTTCCCTTCGGAACAGCGTTTTTTCTATTATAATTATAATAAGGGCTTCATTTTTTCGGGGAAGTCGCGGTAATCATCAATGGTGATGAAGTTGAAATCGGCAAGGTAGACCGATTCATCGTTGCCGCCTTCGCCGTAATCATCGCCAACAAACACCACTTCATCATGGGCAATGCCGTGCTCCTTGCAATACTCGGCCAACGCATAGGCCTTATTATAAGGAGCAGGTGCCATATCAAAGGAAGAAGAGCCACCCACAAATACGATATAATCGCTGAACACCTCTTTGATCTCCTCATAGATGGCGCGGCGCTTTTTACGGTCGGGGTCGAAAGCCAGCTTATCTTCCTGACGGGCTTTGGTTCCCAAAATGGGGAAGGTCACACAGCCGGAGGCGTGGTATTCCACATTCTCCCCTGCAAACTCGGTAAAGCCGTGCTTTTCCCGCATGGCGGTTACCCGCTTTTCTACGCTCTCCCGATCACAGGGCAGGGTGATATTCTTTTTGATCTCGATCTCCTTGGTCGCGGGATTATACTCCGCATACTGCATTCCGTAGTTGCCCAGAATGTCAATGGGAAAATGACCCATCTGATCAAAGATCCGTTGGCACATTCCCGCGCCTGCCATCAGCAGTTTATATTTTTTACTCAGGTTTTCTAACACCTGACGGTGCTCTTCGCTTAAGGGGGTCTTATGCTGGGTCAAGGTGCCGTCCAGATCAAAAGCCACCAATTTAATCTTTGATGCGTCCACTTGAATCATCCTCTCAACAATAGAATTGATTATACAGCCACAGCACGGAATAGCGATCCTTCAAATCCTTGGCATAGCGCACTGCATCTTCTACCTTTTCTTTGCCGTACAGCTCATAGAAATCCTTCATATCCAAGCCGATGCGGTTGATGATGGCCACCATTTCCTCTTCGGTGGGCGCTTTTTTCAGCAAAGCCTTTACCGCCTCTTCTTTTGCGAAAACGGCCTCTTTATTGGTCTTTACATACCAACCGAGTTTCCGTTGCAGCTTCAGCACACCCTCGGCAGAGGTGCCGTAGACACGGCGGATCTCTGCTTCCCAATGCGCTTCATCGAAGGGAACCTCTTTCGCGGCGGCATTCAGCACCTTTTCCCGAATCCCCGCGGTCACGGCGGCGGAATACACCACATCAATACCGTGGGAGAAATAGGGTTGATCGTTCACAATACCGGTGATCTCAAAATAATGGGACAGGTGATGCTCACTGCCGCTTGCAGGGCGGGAATTGCCCACATAGGCCATAGCGACGCCCACCACCACCAAGGCTTCCATCAACGCGCCCACCGCTTCGGGCTCCCGCTTCAGGATGCCCTCTGCCAAAGGCTCTACCCGCTTTACGGTATCCATAGTCAGGTCATAGACCTTTTGGCAGAAATATTCGTCATTCAGAAGTGCGCTCAATTCCCAATCGTTAAGGCAGGAATACTTGCCCACAATATCGCCGTAGCCCGCCTGCAGCATCGGCAGAGGAGCCTCTGCCAGCACCTTGCTATCGGCAAAAAGCGCCTTGGGGGGACGGGCGCTGACCGTTTCCTTCATCCCTTCCAAAATCATTGCCGCGCCCACGGAAACATAACCGTCCATGGAAGGAGCGGTGGCAACAATATAATAAGGCAGGTTGTTTTTGAAGCTGACATATTTACAAAGATCATTGATCACGCCGCTTCCCACACCGATGATCAGATCGGTCTCAGCGGTCAACTGCTCTTCGGTGGCTTCCACAGCGCGCTCGTCGGGGATCAGCACATCCTCGCCGGTCTCAAACAGCATACGGGCGGTAACCTTCTCCCCCAAAAGGGCATCGGCTGCCTTGCCGCAAACGCGGTAGGTATTTTGATCGGCCACCAATAAAATATGATGATAGCCTTCGCAGGCAGCGGGCAGTTTTTCCAAAGCATTGCTGCCGATCTCGATTTGATCCACAGGGCAAAGATGATCCATTCCGCAGGAACAGCCCTTGATTCCTGCCACTAACGCTTTAATATCCATAGCATCCTCCTGAAAAAGTTTGAAACAGATTGCAATTTTTTGAAAAAGTGTTTATAATCTCATTATACTAACTTGTTTTGAAATGTCAATCATTGACACCGATTTTGACAGATTTTCAAACTTTTTCAGGAGGAGCTTATGCTGAAATACGAGCGGCAACAATGCATTTTGAATTATTTGGAGCAGCACCCTTCCGCCACGGTAAAAAAGATCGCCCAGCACATTTATGCCAGCGAAGCAACGGTACGGCGGGATCTTTTTGATCTGGAAGCGACCGGTGCCGTGCAGTTGGTTTACGGCGGCGTTTTGCTTTCTAAATATAAAAATGAAGTGGTGCCCGCAGAAGTGCGGGAGAGCGCCAATGCCACCCTGAAAGAAAAGATCGCCGCACAGGCGGCGGAACGGATCAAAGACGGGGATACGGTCTTCTTTGATTCCTCCTCCACGGTGCGGCGGATGTGTAAACATATTAAAAAAAGAAAAAACCTGAAGATCATCACCAACAACCTGCGGATCTGCAGGGAGTTTCGGGACAGTGAAGTAACCGTTTTTTGCACCGGCGGCGAGTTTTACAAGCAACGGGATTGCTTTTTGGGCCCCACCGCAGAGCGTTTTTTAAAAACAGTGCGGGCAGACAGTATGTTTTTCTCCTGCAAAGGACTTTCCGAAAAAGGGATTCTTTCCGACGTTTCGGAAGAAGAGGTCTCCATCCGCCTGACAATGATGGAGCAATCCGCCCGCCATTATTGCCTTTGCGATTCCACAAAACTGGGCACAGAGCACGCCTTTCTCCTTTGCAATGCAGAGGACCTGACCGAGATCATCTGCGATACACCCCTTCAATTTCCTTAAAAAGACGCAAAAAAGGCGCGGTTTTACCGCGCCAACAAATTTATTATAACAGATCTTATTTTCCCCTGTCAATAAAAAGTTGCGCCAATCGGTGAATTTCTGTGTTTTGAACAAATAATTTTAGTGTATTTTGTACAAAATATGCATTGTTTTTTGATAAAAAATGTGCTATTCTATAGTCAGAAAAGGAAAACAAACCCTGACAGAAAGGAAACGGTGAGTCCAATGTACAGGTAAAAAGGGTTCTTTTAAAATACTGCAGCCTACGGATGTTTATCGAATGTAACGGAAAAGGAAGAAACAGTTAAAGAAGCAGTTCAGTTCCCCGTTCTAAAGGAAACGGGTGTAGTTCTCCAATCGGTAAATTGACATAGATAAACGATCGTATTTCCAAGCAAAAGACCGAAAAGGTCTTGGACATCCGAGGACGATTCGGCAGAAAAAAAGAACCCCCTTTCAACACGGCAGAAATTCTTCTTTCAGACTTCTCGGCACATCAGAATATCTCGCTTCGGAGATTAAAAAAATTGGGTATGTATGCGGGATGTGAACAAAACGAAGAACCTGCCGATCCTACAGAAAGAGAGGTTAAATTTGATGTTAGATATTAAGAGTGAACAGAAATGACCCTCAACGGTGATGCGTAAAGAAGCACCATTGTTGAGGGTCATTTTTATTTTAGACAGATCGATCAAAGGATCGGTCTTTTTTATTTTAATATTTTTAGCTTATACTATTGAAAAAAAAATACAAAGTATTATAATTATAATGGAATATTGTATAAAATGCAAGAAAAGGAGGAATGCAGAATGAAAATGCCGGAGATCACCAGAAAATCCATTGCCACTCCGCTGAAGATCTTTGCCGTTGTTCTGCTTGCAGCCTCCATTTTATTGAATATCTTTACTCAGTTTTTGCCTTTGGTCCGTTATTACGGCAACAGCATGGAGCCTACCCTCAAGGATGGGCAGTTGCTGGCGGTTTGGAAGACCGATCAAATTCAAAACGGTGACATTATCGCCTTTTACTACAACAACAGCATTTTGATCCGCAGAGTTATTGCTTCCGGCGGGGAGCAGATCACGGTGGATGTTTTCGGCGAAGTTTCGGTCAACGGGCAACCCTTGGAGGAAGATTATGTAACCGAAAAAACCTTGGGGCAGAGCAATACGGAATTTCCGTATTATGTTCCCACGGATTCTTATTTTGTGATGGGAGACGACCGTACCCGTTCTATGGACAGCCGCTTGCAGGAGATCGGCGCCATTGAAAAAAGCCGCATTATCGGAAAGGTATTATTCTACTAAAGACCTATGTTTAAAAAGTACCGACACAATTTCATAATTGCCGCCGTATGGATTGCGGGCATATTGCTGTCGCTGCTGTGGACACTCAACCGACCGATGGGCTCTGTTGCCTTGGAGCAGCAGGTGCGCTGCGGGATCGAACCCCACGCCCATACCGATGCTTGCTACAGCGAGGATCTTTTGGTCTGCAAGCAGGTCGCCCACGGGCACGATGAGAACTGCTACTTGGTTCTCTTGGAGGAGAACGACATCAACACCCTGCTTCACTATCTGAATGATGCAGAAGAGCCCTCCTTGGAATATGTGATCACCGACACGGTTCGCTATGCTCTGCGGTTGAACACCGATCTGAATTCCGCCCCTGCAGAAGAACTGCCCCCCTTGGATCGCCCTGCAGTGGAGGCGCTGAACGCTACGCTGACAAAGAACCCCTCATCCGCCGCCCTGACTCTCAATGAAAACCTGAACACCTATGAGCTGATCCGACTGCAGCAGGAGGAAGAATTTAAAGAAAGCGGCACCACCAACACGCCGGTTACCTTGGCAGCCACCGAAAACCCCAACACCTCTTACTATAAATTAAATATTTATGTTTATTTAGATGATCAGTGGCAGTGCATCGGTAATATCTCCTACAGCCAAAACTATCGGGTCACCACCGCCACCTTGATGAACCACATCAATCAGCAGTTGGGCACCGACCTGACCTCTTCGGACATTAAGCTTTATTATTCTACCAACCAGCAATACAATCGCTCGGTTACGGTGAAAAATACCACCACCTTTACCCTTTCCCGTGTTTACGGAAGTGCAGTTTACGCGCGGGTCGTTTCCGCCTCTGCCAACTCCAACAGTTCCACCGCTCTCGCCTTCTATACGGTGACCTTTACCTATCCCGACGGAACGGTGCACACGGAATATGTGAGGAAGGGCGGAACGGTCACCCTTCCCGAAGGACAATACATTTGGAACGACGGAACGCGGGATTATGCCGCAGGCGAGACGGTGACCATCAGCAAAAAAACAGACTTTATCGGCACCATAGAAGGGCCGATCACCTCGGTACATATCATTTATGATCTGAACTTCCCCACGGTGGAGAATGTGACCGTTTCCACCAAACCCACCATTGCAGGCTCTGCCACCGCCACCCTTTCTCAAACCCTTTCGGAGGGCTTGGGCACCACGGTGGCAAATGCTTCTCAAACCGATGTAAAAGGAAGCATCGACGGCAATTCCACAGGGCTTTCCCGCGTGATCCATTTTGCAGGATGGCGGATCGGGACCTCGAATGTGATCCTCACCCCCAACACCCAGTTGATCTGGGAGGAATTGGTGCAATATTCCTCCGGTGGGTCACTGCGGCTCAACGGGGTGTGGGAATATGAACCGGTACAGACCGCCAGTTTCTTTGTGCGATACGACTCGGTGGCGGTTGACACCGAAGGCTCCATCGGCGGGCAGGATCAAAACCAATATACCAATGAGTTATTTGCTTCCTTTGTGGGCGGCACCGACGGTCGCTCCCACAATGAATTGGCACAATACGGCATTGCCGACAGTACCTCCGATAATTCCTACGGTGCCGACCAATCCATCCGCGCTCTTTACGGAGCGGAAGAAAGGGAAGTTTATCTCACCTCCTTCCCCACCGACGAATACATCTTTGAACAGTTAAAATCCTATGCAGAAAACAAAAAGCTTTCCATTCCCACAGAAGACGGGGGAACGGAACTGGTGGATCCCGCGGATCTGAACAGCAATGCCTATGCCATCCGCTGGTATGTATTTAAGGCTCAATCGGATGCTTGGCACATCGACGGAAAGCTGCTGAAAAAAGAAGGTCTGCTTCATGTCTCCAAGACCTTTGCGGGAAACGCAGACTTGGTGGCACAAGCGAAAACCGATTTCTACATCGAAGCCGCCAACGAAGACCGCTCGACGGTCCATACCTTAACCCTAAATAAACCCACCTCTTACGATCCCGCCACCGACACCTATCTTTGGGAGATCGAAAACATTGAGTACGGTGAACGCTGGACGGTAACGGAGTTTTCCTCTATGGAAAACGCGGAAGAGGCAGACTACAGTGTTTATGCCGATTATACGGTGCGCGATGCTTCCGGCGGACAATCCCGCAACGGAATCGGCACCACCGTTTCTGTTCAAGGAGAAACCTACGAAATGGATAAAAGCGACACCGAGGTCTTAAGGGTCGCCTTTACCAACATCTACAATAAAAAGAACTCCATTATCATTAAAAAGCAAGATGCCGCCACCGGCAACGCGCTGGAGGGTGCCACCTTCCGCCTATGGCAGAATGAGGCCCCCCTCACCTTCCGCTACAACGAGACCACCAAGTCTTACGAATACGATGAGGCAGGAACCATTACCCTGCTCAGCGGCAGTAACAACGGTTATTTTGAACTGTTGGTGGAAGATTTCAGCTATAATTTAGGGCCTGTGACGGTGGAAGAGACGACGGCTCCCGACGGATACACCGCCTCTGAAAAGATCATCATCGGCTACACCGATGATACCCAAACCACCATCGGCATTTTGGAAGGCGGAAGCGGAATGGCGGTCTACCAAGACGGCATTCTGCTGGTGGGCAACGGTGCGGCGATCGCCGATGTGACCGCCAAAAAGAAATGGGACTGCCCCGAAAGCGACCGCGCCGCCGTAACGGTGCAGTTGCTTGCCAATGACCGCCTGATCACCCACCTTTTAGGAAATGTGGAGCCCTCGGCGGTGCTGACTGCGGAAAACAACTGGTCTCACACTTGGGCAGGGTTGCCTACCTACATTGACGGTACCGCCGTTACCTATTCCATCCGAGAGATTCAAGTGGGCAGTGAGCAATGCAAGGCAGATTATACCTTCCCCAACTGGATCGCCAGCTACGGTGCGGCAGACATCACCTTCACCGAAAGCGGAGAGACCAAGATCCTTCTCACGGTGACCAACACCGCCAAGCGTACCCTTTTGCGGGTACACAAACTAAATCTGACGGATCACTCCCGCATTGAGGGCGCGGTATTCACCTTAGAGGCGATGCTGCAGAACGGAACGGTGGATCCCGACACCGTTGCCAAAACAGGCACCTCCGATACAGACGGAACGCTGGTCTTTGATAACCTGAAGACCAACCTCCGTTATCGCCTTACCGAGATTCAAGCGCCCGACGGATATTACTTCTTAAAAGAACCGATCTATCTCACCATTCAAGAGAACGGAACGGTCACGGTGGAAGAGCATCCTTACGCGGAGGCTTCCTCCGATACCTATAATATGACGGTATACAATCAACCCCGCGTCCCCCTTCCCGCTTCCGGCGGAGGCGGAACTTTGATATATTCCGTTTTCGGTCTCCTTTTCATGCTGACCGCAGGCGTGTATATATACCGAAAACCTTATGGGAAGGAGGTTTCGGATCAATCAAGTCTCTAATAGTTATAAAAAATAAAAAACATAAAAAGGAGAAAACAACAATGAAAAGAACAACCAAGATCCTCGCACTTTTCCTTGCGGTACTGATGGCAGTTACCTGCCTTTCCGCTTCCGTTACGGCAGCCGGCACCGCATCCATCACCGTGAGCGGTTCGGATGACGGAACCGTATCCATCGGCGATAAGACCCTGCGCCTTTATAAGATCTTCAGTGCCGCCGGCAGCGGTGCCAACATTTCTTATGATTGGGACAATGTGATCTATAAAGAATTCTTTGTGGATTATTTCCCTTCCATCACCGTCACCGAGGTGGAAAACATCACCCATGTGGTCAATGAAGTGGTTGCACTCAAAGACCGCGCCTCCGATATGCACGCCTTTGCGATTGCTTTGGAGCAATTCATCCTTGATAAAAACATTGCCCATATCGATGAAAAGACTGCCGGTACTTCCGACACTTCCCTGACCTTCAGCGGTTTGGACTACGGCTATTATCTGGTAACCGACGTTTCCGCCACTCAACAAGGCGATGTACTTTCCGGCATTATGCTGACCACCGCTACCGGCGATGCTCAGATCAACATCAAAGCATCCAAGCCCTCCTTGGAAAAGACCATCTATGCACTGACCGATGCCGCCAATGTGACCTGGTCTGCTTTGAATGCCGCCAACCCCACCATTCTCAATGCCAAGGGTGCTTCCGTTTCCTTGGATCAGGCTGTTTGGTACAAGCTGACCGTGACCATTCCCAACACCGAGGAATTCCACGCCGGTTATTATCTGCGGCTGAACGACTCCTTGAACTTCGGCAGAACCGCAATGGTTGCCGACCGTCTGACCGTTACCGTGGGCAGCACCGAGATCGATCTGACCCCCTATTATGATGAAGACGGCACCGGCACCGCAGACGACGGTTATTTCTATCCCGGCTCCTATGCTTCCGGCACCGGCAGAAGCGACGGCATCCTTTTTGATACCGATGTTGTATATAAAGACAGCATGCTTCCCGCAGGCGCTGTGGCAGGGGAAAAGGTCTTCCCCGACAATGCGATCATTAATCTTTACTATGCCGCACAGTTGAACAACTATTTCGACCTTTCCCTGACCAACACCGCTACCCTTTGCTACACCAACGATCCCAGCAAGAGTGCCAATGCGCAGGACAACTACACCTGCGTGACCTCTTCCGCTGTGGTCTACACCAATAATCTTGCCATCTCCAAGCGTGCCGCTCATACCGACGGTACCGCTACCACCACCCTGCTCAGCGGCGCGAAGTTCAAGGTCTATCGCACCGATGCTTCCAAGAACCGCATCGGAGATGCCCTGACCTTCTATAAGCTGACCGACAGCGAGGGCTACGATCGCTACTCCTTGGTTGCAGACGACACTGCCAATGCAGACGCGCTCAACAATATGACCGGTGTGACCCCCATTGATTTTGCCGCTCTTAAGGCAGACAGTGAGAAATACACCACCGTTCTGAGTGTTCACGGAGAAAACGATCCCGCTCATGTAAACAACCCCGACACTTGGGCAGACGATACCGGCACCTTGATCCTTCACGGTCTTTCCGCCGGTTACTATGAGATCGAAGAGGTTGAGGCTCCCGACGGCTATGTGCTTCCCACCTCTCATTTCTATATGACCGTCAGCAACACCTACGGTCCTCTGACCGGTGCCATTATCGCCATGGATTGCTTTACCAGCGACGATAACGCCAACGACGGAGCCGACCTGATCTTTGTGTCCTCCGAGCCTGCAAAGCAACACGCACATCTCCTGCTCACCAACCGTCCCGGTGATGCACTTCCCGAAACCGGCGGTATGGGTACTACCCTCTTCACCGTTTTGGGTATTGCATTAATGGTGGGTGCTGCCTGTTTTTTTACTTCAAAGGGCGGCGCAAATAAGAAATCGCTGTCCTGAGTTTCTCGAACAGCCCAAAAAGCCGTAAAGCGGCTGATTTCAGTCCTGATTAATCTTTAACGAAAGGAGGGAGAGTTCCCTTGAAAAAGCAGTTCTCAACGATCATTTTTGCGCTGATTTTTTTGGCGGGGCTCTCCCTCTTTTTGTATCCTATGTTCAGTAATTTATGGAACGAGCATTTGAACCACGGGCTGATCAAAGAATACACCGACACGGTGGCCAATATCAGTTCGGAGGAATACCGCATCGCGCTGGAAAATGCCCGCACCTATAACAAACATCTTTATGAAAAAGAAAAGCTTTCGGAGCTTGGTTTAAGCTATCATGAACTGCTCAACCTCAACGGCGACGGCATTATGGGTTATATGGAGATCCCCAAGATCAGCACCTCTTTGGTTCTTTACCACGGTACGGAAGACAAAGACCTGCAGAGGGGAATCGGCCATGTGGAAAAATCCGCTCTGCCGGTGGGCGGTGAGGGCACCCATTGCGTTTTGGCAGGACACACCGGTCTGCCTTCGGCAAAGCTGCTGACCAATCTGGACCGCCTGCAAAACGGGGATGTTTTTTACATCCATATCTTAAACGAAGTTCTGGAATACCGCGTGGATCAGATCGTGGTGGTAGAGCCCCACGAAGTGGATCATCTGATGGCAGAGACAGGGAAAGATTATGTGACCATTGTGACCTGCACCCCTTACGGCATCAACTCCCACCGTCTTTTGGTGCGGGGCAGTCGGGTAACGGCGGGCGGAAGCGATCATTCGGTCTTAACCATGCCCGATGAGGTGACCTATCTTTCCCCTTATCTCACGGTGACCGCCGCCTTGATCGCTTTGGCGATCCCTGTGATCCTGTCGGTGGTGTTGCTCCGTGCACGCAAACGCAAAAAAGAAAAAAAGGAGGAGACCGATGAACCGAATTAAAAGATCCTTCGCCGCGCTCTTTTTGATTGCGGTGCTCTTGCTCTGCTCCTTTTCCGCTTTTTCGGCAGAAGTGCCCTGCAGTTTGACGCTCTATACCGAGACAGAAGGTAAAGTTCCCATTGAGGGCTTCAAGATCGGCTTATGCCGCATTGCAGATCGGCAAGGCGAGGATTACATCCTTACCGCTCCCTTTTCCCACTCCAACCTTTCGGTGGAGACCCTGATCCGTGAGCTTCGGGCAAGCCACGCAAAGCAGGTTTTAAGCTACCTTCGGGAGCAAAACATCTCTTATCTTCGGCAGGAAAGCGATGCCGCAGGAAATACGACCTTTTCCTCCTTGGAGCAGGGGCTTTACTTGGTCTTTTGTGAGGAAGGGCAGGAATACCTGTTCAACCCCTACCTGCTTCTTTTACCCGCCGCCCTCGGCGGTGAGACGGTTTATGACTTAAACGGAAGCCCCAAGATCGAGCACAATACCGCTGCCACCCGCACGGTTACCGTAACCAAGCAATGGGCAGATCCCCAAAAAGAACACCCCCAAGAGATCAGGGCGACCCTTCTTTGCAACGGAACCCCCTATGAGACCTTTTCTCTTAAGGCAGAAAGCGGTTGGACCAAGTCCTTCCCCAATCTCCCTGCCGACGGGGCATACACCGTTACAGAGGAAAAAATCCTCCATTACGAAGCCGCATACAGCGGAAACGATCGGGACGGCTTGGTGATCACCAACACCTATTACCGCCTGATCCCCCCCCCCCTTGTGCCCGCTACGGGCGACGGCAGTGCTCCCCTCCTTTGGGGGCTTTTATTGGTGGTATCTACCCTTGCCTTAATGACCTTATTCTTTCTTCGAAAGAAAAAAGCATAAAAAAACCGACCGATTTTTCTCGGTCGGTTTTTTAATGAATTAAAGGAGGATTTTTGCCGTGCCGTCATCCTCATAGACGATGCGATCGCCTGCAGAGTTGATGGAATCCACATAGTCCAGATAAGCCTCTTTATTGGGGAACAAGGGCTTAAACTCTGCGATGATCTTTTTGGCGCGGGTGGCATCCTCTTTCAACAGCAAGGTCACCATTGCCAACTGCCAAATTGCGCTTCTTACGCAGGCATCTTCCGGCTCGGTGATATAATAATCCTCCCCGTGGGAAGTGCCGGTGGCACCTGCAATATGGGGGTGGATCACCGGCATAATGCAGGAAAGATCACCCATATCGGTACTGCCGGAGCCAAAGTTATCCGACACCGTATAGGGCATTTCGGGGAGCGCCTGATCCAAGGCTTCCTGCGCCAGCAGGCACATATTGGGATCGTTATTGAGCGGCGCATAGCCGGGGCGGTCGATGATCTCCACATTGGCACCCAGCGACAGCGCTCCGCCCACCAACGCTCGATTGATCCGCTTATTGGCAGCAAGGATCCCCTCAAAGGTTTTCCCCCGCACATAGGATTCAATACGGGCAGTTTCGGGGATGGCATTGACCATAGAGCCGCCGTGGGTCATAATGGGATGGAAGCGGATAATATCTGCCTCCTTGAAGGTCTCCCGAATGGCATTGGCGGCATTGATACCGCAGTTGGCGGCATACAATGCGTTACACCCGCTCCAAGGAGAGCCGCCTGCATGGGCCGCCTTTCCTTTATAAATAATGTTTTTGGCGATACAGCCCACGTTACCGGGGTTGATAGAGGTCTTACTTGCCGTGTGGACCATAAAGGCAATATCCACCCCATCCAGATAGCCGCGGTACAAAAATTCCGACTTGCCGCCGAAATACTTGATCTTGCCTTCTTCCATCAGCTTACTTCTGTATTCGATCTCCAGCAGCTCCTCGGCAGGAACGGCACAAAGGCGGATACGACCGCAAAGATCCTTCGTCACTGCGGGGTCCTTCAAGGCGGCAGCGATGCCCAGCAAAGCCGCGCACTGAGCGTTATGACCGCAGGAGTGCACCGCACCTGTTTCGGGATCGGACTGGGGATGGTTCGGGCAGATGATGGAATCCAATTCGCCGAAGATCAGCAATTCGGGACCCTTTCTGCCGGTATCAAACACCGTATAGAAACCGGTGATGCCTTCTGCCTTCACCAACTCATAGCCCAAGGCTTCAAACTGCTCTGCCAGATAGGCATTGGTTTTTACCTCTTTATATCCGGTCTCAGGATGGGCCCAGATATACCGCTCTGCATCATAAATGAGGGTGCGGTGCTTTTCCACCGCTTCTCTTAAATACTGCATCATTCTTCCTCCTTAATAGGTTTGAAAACGGTCCATGAAGGATCGTGCATTTGCTTCTGTTTTCTCTTTAGAAAAGACCGCAGAGCCTGCCACAAACACATTGGCGCCTGCCTTTGCCGCCACATCCACATTCTCCAGCGTAATACCGCCGTCCACCTGAATATGATAAGAAAGACCCTTTTCTTTACGCATAGCTGCCAAAGCCTCTACCTTCGGCATCATATCCGCCATAAACTTCTGACCGCCGAAGCCGGGCTCTACGGTCATTACCAGCACCATATCGCAAAGGTGCAAGTAGGGCTCCACCGCTTCCGCAGGGGTGGCGGGTTTGACGGCAACGGCAAAGAGTTTCCCTGCCTGATGCACCTCTTCGGCGATGGCGGGAATGGCTTCGGTGGCTTCCAGATGAACACAGATCAGGTCTGCCCCCGCCTTCAAAAAGGCTTGAGTATACCGCTCGGGACGGTCGATCATCAGGTGCACATCAAAAAAGGCATCGGAGACCTTTCTTAAGCTTTGGATCACGGGGATCCCGATGGAGATATTGGGCACAAACAGCCCATCCATTACATCAATATGCAGCCACTCGGCGCCGCCTTTCACCGCTTTTTCCGCATCGGCACCCAAAGCGGCAAAATCTGCCGCCAGCAAGGAAGGGGACAAAATATACTTCATCATCGATGTCTCACTTTCTTAAAAAATTTACGAAAAAAAGCACTGCCAAGGCAGTGCTTTTTTCAATTAGTCTTCCAGATTCTGAACCAGTTCGATCAAAGAAGTAACCGCGGCTTCTTCATCGGCACCGTCTGCAATGATATTGATCTCAGTATCTTTGATGATGCCCAAAGACAAAATGCCCAAAAGGCTCTTTGCATTGATACGGCGGGAGCCGATCTCGATCCAAACGGAGCACTTGAACTCATTTGCCTTCTGAATGAAAAAGGTAGCAGGGCGAGCATGAAGACCCACGCTGTTGGTTACCTTTACAGACTTCGAATACATAGGAGAACCCCCTGAAATTTTTATTTTGTAGTATTATATTAGCGAATTTTTGCCAAATAGTCAAGGGGCATCGCCCACTTTTGTATGTTTGACTAAAACCGCAAATTCTAAACGCGGTTTTTTAGTTATTTTTCGGTTTTTTGATCATTTGAGACAGGGTTTTCAGCTCCTTGGAGCCCAGCAATTTCAGCAGGATAACATAGACTGCCAAGCCGCCCAAAAGACCTGCCAAAAGACCCAATGCGGTACCAAGGGTGCCCGAAACCAAGCCCTCCACCAAAATACGCAATTCACGGGCGGTCACAAAAAGACCCATCGCCCCCACAATATCCTTTCCGATGCCGAAAAAGAGGGCGCGGTTCAGCAAGCCCTTGGAGGTACGGGCGGCAAACCACCAAAGCATCACCGCCATCACCACGGCGGCCACCACCGTGCCCAGCGCCAAGCCATAGGCACCCAAGGAGCGCACCGCCAAGAGGGAGACTCCCAAATTAACGGCGATGCCCACTGCGGCGGTGATCACCGGAAGCTTCACCTTTTGCATGGAGTAAAAATACTTATTCAAGATCTCCTGATAGGAATAGAAGATCATCGCCACCGTATAGATGGAAAGGAGCGTCCCCACCAAGACGGTATCTTCTGCGGTAAAGTGATCCCCCTCATAAAGCAGGCGGATCACAGGGCGGGCATTGCCCCCCAAAAATGCCATAATGGGGATCACAATGGCCGAGATGGTGCCCAGCATTCCCCGACAGATCTTTTTCGCTTCCTCCAGATCTCCGCGGGCAAAGCAACGGCTCAATTCGGGGAAAAGCAGGTTGGTGAGGCAATAGGAAAAGATACCCGACACAATGAAATAGGCCTGATAGGCATAATTGACCGATGCCAAAATGCCCTCGCCCAGATTGGAGCTGATATTGGTGGAGATCAACTGATTGACCGGCTGCGCCAGCGCCGCCACAAACAGCGGCAAAGTCAGCACCAGCACCTTACGGACATCCGCCGATCTCAGATCCAACACAAAAGAATAATGGAATTTCTTCTTTTTCAAATAGGGGAGCAAAAAGAGCAGCTGCAGCAACCAGCCCACGGTAAAGGCAACGCCAAGACCGAAAATGCCCAGCTTATCGTCTAAAAAGACGAAATAGAAGATCATCGCAAGATTGGAGACCAAGGAGATCAGGGCAGGGCCTGTGAATTCCTCATAGGACTGCAAAATGCCCACAAAGATGAACACCCCTGCCGCAATGGACATCACCGGCAGGATCATCCGCACCAGCGGCACCGCATAGGTCAGCGTCTCGCCCCCAAGCCCCGATGCCACGATCTTCAGCGCCTGCCGGGGGAAGCAGATCCCGATCCCCACCAAAAGAGCAGAAAGCAACACCACGATATTAAAAAAGTTACTGCCGAACCGCTCTGCTTCTTCTTTGGAACTTTTCGTCAGTTTCTCATTAAAGACCGGCACAAATGCCGAAGCAATGGCGGTTCCCAGCGTGACATCATAGATCATCAGCGGCAGACTGCTGGCGGCATTAAAGGCATCCGCCATCGCGGTGGTGCCATAGGCACGGGTCAGCAGCATGGTGCGCACCATCCCCAATATTTTAGACAGCAGGATCGCCGCAACCAACAGCAAATAAGTCCACGCAATTCCTTTTTTCTTCACGGAACGAATCCCCCCTTTCTCGGTATTTTAGGAGACATAATTTTGTTTACCCGAATTATGTGCACAAAGACTTTTACACATTTTCAACAGGATTATAAACACCAAAATCCGCTCGAATGGCGGTTTTTCAAAGATTCAACAGGGTTATGCACAGGAATTTTACGAAAACCTGTCGAAAACTTTGGTTAACATAATTGTTTTTCAATGGAGAAAGAAGACAATCCGTTGAGGCTTAGATCGGCAATATGACCTGCCTGAAATTCATAAAAAGCCTGCGCGCCCACCATGGCGGCATTATCGCCGCAAAGGCTCAAGGGCGGTAAGTAAAGGGTCTGATCCGATGCCTTTCCTTCCTCCAATTTTGCCCGCAACATCGAGTTTGCGCTGACACCGCCTGCGATCACCAAGGTCTTTTGACCGTGATCCTTGGCACACTGCAAAAAGTGCTCTGCCAAGATGCCGGTGATGGCATCGCTGTAAGAGGCGGCAATATCCGCCAAATGCAGTTCCTCGCCCTTTTGCTTGGCATTATGGACATAATTCACAATGGCGGTCTTGACCCCCGAAAAACTGAAATCATAAGGATCTTCCTTAAAGTGCACCCGCGGGAATTTGATGGCCTTGGGATCCCCTTCTTTGGCAAGGCGATCCATCTGCACACCGCCGGGGTACGAAAGACCCAAAACACGGGCGCCTTTATCAAAGGCCTCCCCTGCCGCATCGTCTTTGGTGCGCCCCAAAATGGTATAATCGGTATAATCCTTCACCAACACGATATGAGAATGGCCGCCGCTGACCACCATCGCCAAAAAAGGCGGCTTCAGTGCGGGATAGGCAATATAATTTGCCGCCACATGGGCGCGGATATGGTGGACGGGAATCAGGGGAAGATTGCGGGCATAGGCATAGCCCTTTGCAAAATTGACCCCCACCAACAGCGCTCCGATCAAGCCGGGGGCGGCCGTTACCGCCACCGCATCCAATTCCTCGGGGGAAAGACCGCTTTGGCGGATGCATTCCTCGGTCAGTTGAGAGATCTTCTCGATATGATAGCGGGATGCAATCTCCGGCACCACACCGCCATAGAGCTTATGGATATCGATCTGCGAAAACACCACCGAGGCGAGCACCTCTCTGCCGTCTTTCACCACGGCAACGGCGGTCTCATCGCAGGAGCTTTCAAAACTCAAAATGTTCACGGATGTACCTCCAATTGATAGATCACCGCATCCTCTTTGGGATCGCGGTAATACCCTTTGCGGCGATGGATCTCTAAAAATCCGCACCGCTCATATAAGTTTCGGGCAGGGGCATTACCTTCCCGCACCTCTAAAAACAGTTTTCTGCCACCCTTCTCCCGAAAGGCTTCGATCATTTTTTCCAGCAAAAGGCGCCCTAAGCCTTGGCGGCGGTATTGGGGAGCAAGACCGACGGTAAGAACATCGCCCTCTTCCCCGCTTTGCTGAATGCCGCCGCAGCCTGCCACGGTCTCTCCGTCCAATAGGATCAGAAAGAAGCGCTCTTCTTCCGAAAGGCTTGCAGCAAGATCCCCAGCGCTCCAGCCTTCCGAGGGAAAGAGCGCGGCAGTAAGAGCGGCGGCGCCCTCAACCGTTTCGGCCGTCAGTTTACTTACAGTCATACCAGCTCGCTCCTCGCTCCACCTCTGCCTGCATTGCCACCGAAAGGGCGGCGGCGCCTTCCATTTCCTGCCGCAAGATCAGAGCGGCACGGTCGGCATGGGCGCGGGAGGCTTCCAAAATCAGTTCATCGTGCACCTGCAGGAT
The DNA here is from genome assembly GCA_045539135.1 of Eubacteriales bacterium. Taxonomy (GTDB): domain Bacteria; phylum Bacillota; class Clostridia; order Oscillospirales; family QAKW01; genus QAKW01. Next base: position 28,929 of record JAZQET010000019.1, read on the forward strand.
CAGGTGGGCATCCACCGCTTCCTGTTTCAGCCGTTTCCACACCCGCACCATAGCGATCTTAATAATATCGGCGGCAGTCCCCTGAATGGGGGTATTCAATGCCACCCGCTCCCCGAAGGAGCGCTGAATAAAGTTCGCGGATTTCAATTCCGGCAGGTAGCGGCGGCGACCGAACAGGGTGGTCACATAACCGTCTGCCCGCGCTTTTTCCACAATGCCGTCCATATAAGCGCGCACCCCGCTGTATTTGGCGAAATATTGATCCATATACGCCTTTGCTTCCTTTTTGGAAACACCGATATCCCCTGCCAAGGAAAAGTCGGAAATACCGTAAACAATGCCGAAATTCACCGCCTTGGCATGGCGGCGCATCTCCGGTGTTACCATAAAAGCAGGCACCCCGAAGACCCCTGCGGCAGTCACGGTATGGATATCTTCATTTTCACGGAAGGCGCGGATCATGGTATCGTCCTTGGCGATATGCGCCAAGACCCGCAGTTCGATCTGGGAATAATCCGCATCCAGCAACAGATGCTCCTCATCCTTTGCCACAAACATCTTCCGAAGCTCTCTGCCCAGCGGCTCCCGCACGGGGATATTCTGCAGATTGGGCTCCGAGGAAGAGATCCGCCCTGTGGCGGTCACGGTTTGGTTGTAGGTGGAACGGATCCGCCCGTCCTCTTGGATCAGCTTCAGCAAGCCTTCCCCATAGGTGGAATGAAGCTTGGCATACTTCCGATAGGTCAAAATCTTTTCCACAATGGGTTGATCCTTCAGTTTTTCCAGCACATCCGCGTTGGTGGAATAGCCGGTCTTGGTCTTCTTGCCGCCCTTAAGACCCAATTTGCCGAAGAGGATCTCCCCCAACTGACGGGGGGAATTCAGGTTAAATTCTTCCCCTGCCAACTGATAGATCTCCTGCTCCAGCACCTTGATCTCCTGCCCCAGTTCCTCGGTATAAGCAAAAAGGCGCTCTTTATCCACGGTGAAGCCCTTGGCTTCCATATCCGCCAGCACCACCGTTAAGGGAAATTCCACATCATACAGCAATTCTTCCTGCCCGTGGTCTTTTACCAAGGCGGAAAGCGCCTCTTTCAAGGCAGGCAAAAAGACCACGCAATCCTCGGCGGTCTCTACGGTTTTGCCCAAATATTTCTGCACCAAATGAGGCAGGTCGAAGCGATCGGAGGGATCGGCTACATAAGCCGCCACCATGGTATCGAAATAAGGGGTGCCGCCAAAGTTTTCTCCATAGAAGGGCTTGGCATCGTGGGTCACCACCGTCTCCACCTGCGAGAGCAGGTCTTCCCCGCCTTCCAAGCGAACCACCGCATTCTCCACGCGGGCATAAAACCCATCGGTACGCACAAAATACAAACCGTTTTGACGGAAATAATCCAAATATTCTGCGGCGGTGCCCTCTTTATGTTGGGGCTTTTCCTTCACCACCGCTTCCTTCAATTCAAACAGAGAAAGGATGCTTTGCAATTCCAATTCCTGCAGCATCGGCACCAATGCGGCGGCATTCATTTCCGCCACCCTCAGTTCCTCTTCCTTGAGGTCCACCGGCACTTCCCTGCAGATCTTTGCCAGATCATAGGAAAGATATGCCGAGTCTTTGCCGTTTTCCAATTTCGTCTTTAGAGCGGGCTTGATCTCCTCCAAATGGGCATAGACCTCGTCCAAGGACCCGTAGGCACGGATCAACTCCAAGGCGCCCTTTTCTCCGATACCGGGCACGCCCTTAATATTATCGGAGGTATCCCCCTGAATGGCTTTCACATCGATCAGTTGGGCAGGCTCCAAGCCGAATTTTTCGCGAATGGCGGCATGATCATAGATCTCCATCTCGCTGGCGCCTGCACGGGTCACGGGCATTAAGATCCGCACTCCGTCTTCCGCCAACTGAAAATCATCCCGATCGCCGGAAACGATATCGCATTCCCAGCCCTGCTCCACGCAATAGCGGCTGACGGTTCCGATGATATCATCCGCCTCATAGCCCGCCAGCTCCAAGATCTTTACATTCATCGCCCGCAGGATCGTCTTCAAGGGCTCCACCTGCAAAGCAAGTTCTTCGGGCATTCCTTTCCGCTGTGCCTTATAATCGGCATACATTTTATGGCGGAAGGTCTTTTCCCTTAGGTCAAATGCCACCGCCACCAGATCGGGGGCGGACAGTTGAAAATATTTATGATACAGTTTCAAAAAGCCGAAAATGCCGTTGGTGGGCTGACCGTTGGGTGCGGTCAGGGTACGGATGGCGTAAAACGCGCGGTTCAATATGGAGTTTCCGTCAAAAATCAACAGTTTCATCGTATTCTCCGTCAAATCCTTTGGAAGTTAAATAATCTTTTATTTGTTGGGGCAAGGGGCAGGTGAAAAACAGTTCCTCACCGGTGACCGGTTGGGTGAAGCGCAAGGAAGCGGAATGAAGCAAATGCCGCCCCAAGGCGGGATCTTCCGTTCCGTAAAGGAAATCCCCCGTCACAGGTGCGCCCAAATAAGCCATATGCACCCGAATCTGATGGGTTCTTCCGGTTTCCAGTTTCAATGCCACCAAGGAGGTGTTTCCCCGTTCCTGCAGAACCTTATAATGGGTCACCGCCCGTTCCCCGTCGGCACGGACCTCTCTGCCCAGCACCGAGCCGTCTTTTCGACCGATGGGGGCATCCACCGTTCCGCTTTTTTGAGGCAGTACCCCGTCCAGCACCGCAAGGTAGGTGCGGCTGATGCCGCCCTTTTTCAAGGCTTCCCCCAGCACCCCTGCGCTATGGGCATTTTTGCCCAAGAGGATGGCGCCGCTGGTATCCTTATCCAAGCGGTGGATGGGGCGGAACACAAATTCCCGCTGTTTTTGCTTCATATAATAGGCCACCGCGCCTGCCAAGGTGGCACCGTGGTTATTCAAGGTGGGATGGACGGCAAGGTGAGGAGGCTTGTCCACCACCAGCACATCTTCGTCTTCATATAAAATGGTCAAGGGGATCTCCACCGGCGGGATATGCTCATTATCCACTTGGCTTTCCCGATTGGCAACACGCACCGTCAAAAGATCGCCTTTTTTCAACTGCTTTTGCACGGTGACCTTCTTTCTGCCGATGGTGATACCATAAGGATTGCGCTTCAATCCGCCCAGCACACGGGCAGAAAAGCCCTTGCTTTTCAAAAAGGAAAGAACGGTACGCCCTGCATCCTGCTCTTCAATTTCATACACGATCTTTCGATAGTCCACCCTGCTTCTCCTTAAAAACTTATACATAGTATATTTTATCATATTTAACGGCGATTTACAATCCTTCTTTTTTTGATTTCCGCCCTTATTTCGACAGGTTCGGCGGTTGAAGTTTGGTATACTGTTGCCATGGTCATTTATGTTGATATTCTCTTTTTTACAAATCTATTGATGGACACCCTTCTCCTTGCCACCACCGCCCTCATCGCAGGGCGGCGGGCGCGGCCTTGGCGGCTGTTGGGCGCGGCGGCGGTGGGTGCCCTTTTCGGCTGTTTACTCTTTTTTGCATCCCTTGCGCCGCCGCTCTTATTCTTAAGCAAGATCGCCCTGCCCGCCGCCTTGATCCTGCTTGCCTTTCCCTTTGAGCGGCTGTTGACCTACGGGCGAACGACGCTGATCTTTTTTGCCGCCAATCTTTTATTCGGCGGAGGGATGTATGCCTTTTATGCCTTTACCGATGCAGGCAGTCATATGCGTACCGCCAACGGGGTCTATTATATGGATCTGCCCTTATGGCTGTTGCTCCTGCTCTCCTTTGGTTTTTATGCCCTCACCCGCAGTTTCTTTCACCTGCTGGACCGCAGGAAGGAAAAAAGCTTTTTACATACCCTTTCTTTAGACGGCACCGAGCTTTTGGCTCTTTTGGATACAGGGAATTCTCTTTACGATCCCATCTCCCTTTTGCCGGTGATCCTCTGTGAGTGGGATGCGGTGCCGTTGCCGGAGGAGCTACTGCGGGCAGTACTTCATCAGGATGCCACCGCCTTACCCGCCTTATCCAAGCGTTTTCCGCAACTTCATCTGCGCCTGCTCCCTTATACAGACGCCACCGGCGGGCACACCCTGCTCTATGCTTACAAACCCAAGGACTTAAAAATCGACGGACAGGAACGGCAGGCGCTGATTGCCCTGACCCTCCAAAATCTCTCCCCCGACCAACGCTTTCAAGCGCTATTACACCGAGATTGGAGCAACCTATGAACATTATTCGCTATTACCTACTTTACCATCCCGCCCTTGCCAAGCTGCTGCGGAAGCTGGCAGGGAAAGTGCACTATGCCAACGGTCATGTGATCCTTCCCTCCCCCCTGAAGCCGGAGGAGGAGCAGGTCTACCTGCTGGCATTGGATCGGGGGGAGCAATATGCCGCCCAAAAACTTATTGAGCACAACCTGCGGCTGGTGGTCTACATTGCCAAGCGGTTTGAAAACACCGGCATCGCCTCAGAGGATCTGATCTCCATCGGCTCCATCGGGCTGATCAAGGCCATCAACACCTTTCGCTCCGATAAGAATATTAAGCTGGCTACATATGCCTCCCGCTGTATTGAAAATGAGATCTTGATGTTTCTGCGCAAGAACCATAATCAGCGGGCGGAGGTCTCCTTGGATGAGCCCTTAAACATCGATTGGGATGGCAATGAACTGCTGCTCTCGGACATTTTGGGCACCGATTCCGACAGCGTTTCCAAGAATTTAGAAGAGGACATTGAGCGGCAGATCCTCCACGCCGCGCTGGAAAAGATCCCCTTACGGGAGCGGATGATCATGGAGATGCGGTTTGGTCTTGGGGGCTATCGGGAAATGACCCAAAAAGAGGTGGCGGATGTGCTGGGCATCTCCCAATCCTACATCTCTCGCTTGGAGAAAAAAATCATCTCCCGCCTGCGGCGGGAGATCGAGAAAAGTCTTTGACAGATCTATCTATATAATATATAATGTTTTTGAGAAGAACGCAAACTTCTCTTAACCATTCCCCCAGAAAGGACAGATCTGCTGATGAAACGTTTCTTTACACTCTTAACGATCGGGGCATTATTGCTTTCCGGTTGCAGCTCCGCAGGAGTTCCCAACGAGGAAGCCTTCAACGATGCGGTGGTGGAAAAAACACCGGAGGAAGACACGCCCAACCATCCCATTGAAAAAGAAGAATCCCCCTCCGAGACACCGAAGCCTGCGCCTGAAACCAAGCCCGAGGAAAATAAGAAGCCTGCGGAACAACCGAAGGAAGAGGTTCTCCCTCCCGCCTCCGACAGCAAACCCTCCACGCAAGAGACCCCCAAGGAGGAACCAAAAGACGAAACTCCTCCCGCTTATCTCAATATGACCTGCGCCGCCATCAAGAATTGGCAAGTGGTGCAGTTTGAGAACGCCGAATCCTCTAAATTAAAGTTCCCCATTCCCGCAGAATGGAAGGTTGCCAAAGAAAACGCCACCACCTATAACTTGGAACGGGACGGCACGGTGATCGGCACCATCAGTACCAAAGACCTCTCTCCTGCAGACAAAGAATTTGAATATCTCTACCACAATGATTCCGAAACCGAAGTGACCGGCTTTTCACAGATCAATCAATACGGAGATCAATTCTATCGGGTCTTCCAATTAGCCAACGAAATGGACGCCGATCCCTTTATCCTTAATCTAAAGATCCACTACTCTGCGTTGGATCAGTCTGCCGTCGCCAATCTGCTGGAAAGCACGGTTGCCATCCCGATGAATATGACCACCTCTTTCCCCAATATGAATGCCACGAACAGTTCCAAGATCATTCTGATCGTTGGAAACAGTTTTGTGAATACCTCCAAGATCGGCGCAACCCTGCAGGATATGCTGACCACCGGAAAAACCGGATATAAAGTAAAAGCCATTTCCCGCGGAATGGCAGAGGTGGAAGACTTCGCCAACGATACCCAGCTTTGCGATCAGATCCGAAGCGGCAGATTTTGCTATGTATTCCAATGCGGTTTTTACGGCGGCGAAGAGAATGTGATCGCCTTTGAGACCATTGTGGATGCCTGCAAAGCATCCAACACCAAGTTGGTAATCTTCCCTGCTCATAATGAATCCGCCAGTATTATTAACAGCGCCAAACGCGCCTATTCCGGCCCCATCTTTTTGGATTGGAAGGGCGAGATCACCCAACTCATCGACAATGGCATCAATAAATGGGATCTTTGCATTGATGATTCTTATAAACACAGCACGCCTTTGGCAGGCTATGTGGGTGCCCATATGATCTACCGCAATCTCTTTCGTCAAACACCCCCGACCCTGACCCAGAATGCAGGAGTCTCTATGGACGAAGTGCGAAACATTTTGGGCGATTACGCCAAAAAGACCGCCGATCCCCAGATCACCTCATACAGCATTAAATGATAAAAGAACCCGAAACTTTCGTTTCGGGTTCTTCTCTTTTTATCATCAGGTGGCTCAAAACGGATGCAGATCTTTATCGTAAGGGATTCTAAAATAGTCCAAATAATTCTTAAATGTATCTTGAGCCGACAGGCAGGTATCCATGAGATATCCTTTTTCCTGATTCCACTCTTTCAGTCCGCGATAGTAGAACATTTTAATTTTGTCTTCGATAATAAAGGGAACAATGCCGTGCTTTAAGCACTCCTTAAACATAATCAGTCTGCCGATACGACCGTTCCCATCTTGGAACGGATGAATGCGCTCAAACTGCACATGGAATTCCATAATATCTTCAAGAGTCACATTCTCTTTGCCATTATAATCGGCAAGGAGTTTTTTCATTTCCGCGGATACATCTTCAGGAAGCGTTGTTTCTCTCCCGCCCACTTCGTTTGGCAACTTTTTATAATCACCTACGGCAAACCAATCTTTTTTTGAATCGCTTGTACCGGTCTTGAGAATAAAATGCAAATGTTTAATAAATCTTTCACTTAACGGCAATTTTGCACTTTCAATAATTTCGTCGATACAGCGGAAATGGGTAGTGGTTTCGATAATATCATCCACACGCACACCTTCCTCGGTAAAACCAATGGTATTGGTTTCAAAGATATAACGCGTCTGGTCGTGGGTCAAGCGACTGCCTTCTATATGGTTGGAGTTATAGGTTAATTCAACCTGTATTTTATGATAAATTCCGCCGTGTACCTGACTGCGCTTTTCCTCTTTCAAAATATCAAGCAATGTCTGCGGTGCCGGCTTCCTTTTATTGCTTCTTTGGGGTTTTTCGGCATTTTCGGGAATATTCCAGGTCTTGCCCGTAAGAAAAGCGCCGGGGACACGGCCTGCGGCACAATAATGACGAACACTACGCTCGGATGTATTCCAAAGCAACGCAACCTCTTTCACGGATCGATATTTCATATACAGACCTCCGAATTTACTGTTATCAGTATAGCATATTATCGGCAAAATGTCAATGCAATAAAAACAGTTTTTGTTTATATTTTTGCCGATAACGGCAGTTTTATACAAAACAAAAGAGATCCGAAACCAAAGGTTTTGGGTCCTTCATTCTTTCAGTACACCAGGCGGCTCAAAATGGATGCAGATTTTGTTGAGGTGATCCCGAAGGCGTATGGGATACGCCAAGCGGTCACATCAACAAAAAGACATTGAAAAGCCTCCCCATTTGGGGAGGCTTTCCTTATTTTTGTCGGTCGGCGCCATTTTCAGCCGCCAATTTATTGCTATTAAAAAAGATGGGATTTTCCGCTTTTTCATCCCGAAGGCGTATGGGATACGCCGAGTGGTGAAAAAGTGGAAAAGACCGCTTTTTTTAGCCGCCGAGGTATGCCTTTTTGATGGCATCGCTCTCAGCCAGTTCCGCACCGGTTCCCGACAACACGACCTTGCCGGACTCCAGCACATAGGCACGGTCGGCAACGGAGAGTGCCATTTGCGCGTTCTGCTCCACCAAGAGGATGGTGGTACCTGCTTCATGGAGTTCTTTGATGATATCAAAGATCTCTTGCACCAGAATGGGTGCAAGACCCATGGAAGGCTCATCCAGCATCAGCAGGGTGGGTTTACTCATCATGGCTCTGCCCATTGCCAGCATCTGCTGCTCACCGCCGGAGAGGGTGCCTGCGATCTGCTTCCGACGCTCTTTCAAGCGAGGGAAATGCTTATAAACATTAGCAAGGCTTTCCTCATACTCGCTTGATGCGCGGGTATAGGCGCCCATTTCAAGGTTATCCTCTACAGTCATCTGCAGGAAGATCCGTCTGCCTTCGGGAACGTGAGCAAGACCTTCCGCCACGATCTTATGGGGAGGAACATTGGAAAGGTTCTGCTCCATAAATTCCACCGAACCGGTCTTGGACCGCAGGAGACCCGAAACGGTCTGGAGGATGGTGCTCTTACCGGCGCCGTTTGCACCGATAAGGGTCACGATCTCGCCCTGATTTACCTCGAAGGAAACATCCTTGATGGCATGGATACTGCCGTAATACACATTGATATTATTGACTTTCAGCACGGTCTCAGCCCTCCTTCTTCTTGCCCAGATAGGCTTCGATCACTGCGGGGTTTGCCTGAATTTCAGCGGCGGTGCCCTTAGCGATCACTTCACCGAAGTTCAGAACGCAGATCCCCTCGCAGATATTCATAACCAAATTCATATCATGCTCAATGAGAAGGATGGCGATCTGGAAGGTATCGCGGATCTTCACGATATTTTCCATCAATTCCGCAGTCTCGGAGGGGTTCATACCTGCCGCAGGCTCATCCAACAGCAGCAAGCTGGGGTTGGTTGCCAATGCACGCACGATCTCCAAGCGGCGCTGAGCACCGTAAGGCAGGCTGCCTGCCTTCATATTGGCCATATCCTGCATATCGAAAATGGAGAGCAATTCCAATGCCCGTTCATGGGCTTCTTTTTCTTTCTTCCAATAGGAAGGAAGGCGCAGGATACCGGAGACGGTGGAATAGACCTCCTGATTATGGAGACCCAATTTCACGTTATCTTCCACGCTCAGGTTGGAGAACAAACGGATATTTTGGAAGGTACGGGCGATGCCCATTTTATTGATCTGCACGGTATTTTTACCGGAGGTATCCATACCGTCCAAAAGGATGGTACCGCGGGTGGGCTGATACACCTTGGTCAGCAGGTTAAAGACGGTGGTCTTACCGGCACCGTTGGGGCCGATGAGACCTGCGATCTCGGTTCTGCCGATGGCAAGGTTCAGATCGGATACGGCGTGAAGACCGCCGAAATCAATACCCAAATGCTGACACTCCAGAATGGGGGTCTTCCCCAGATCCCGCTCGGGGATGATGGAGTGGCTGGGCACGGGGACCATTTTCGTTTTTTCTTTCATGAAAGGATTTGTCATACCTGATCCGCTCCTTTCCGTTTAAAGATCTTGGCAAAAAAGCCTTTAACAGTGGGGCTGTTGGTCGCCAGCATCACCAAAATCAGCACGATAGCGTAGATCAGCATCCGATACTCGGAGAACTCACGCAACAACTCGGGCAGGATGGTCAATGCGGTGGCCGCAATAATAGAGCCCCACATTCTGCCAAGACCGCCCAGCACCACGAAGACCAATACCAAAATAGAGGTATTGAAGTCGAACTTGGTGGAGATGATGGCATTTTGGCTCATACCGAAGAGCGCACCTGCGGCGCCTGCCATCGCGGCGGAGATCACGAATGCCATTAGCTTATACTTGGTGACATTGATACCCACGCTCTCAGCGGCGATACGGTTATCCCGCAGAGCCATAATGGCACGGCCGGAGCGGCTGTTTACCAGATTGAAGATGATCACCAAGGTAATCATAATCAGGATAAAGCCTGCCAAGAAGGTGGAGATCTTATTATTACCGGTAACACCCATGGGTCCGTTGATGATCATACGGCCGCCATCCATCTTCAGGCTGGGGCTTAAGAAGCTGGCATGGAGACCGCTCTTATCCACACCGATATACAGGTTGGTTACAATGGACTTAATGATCTCACCGAAGGCGAGGGTCACGATGGCCAAATAGTCGCCCCGCAGGCGAAGAACGGGGACCCCGATCAGCACGCCTGCCACAGCGGCAAGCAGAGCACCGCCCACCATCGCCAGCGCAAGGCGCAAGCCATCATTGGGGATCACACCCTGCAGACCGAAGGAAACGACGGCACCGGTAAAGGCACCCACACTCATAAAGCCGGCATGGCCAAGGCTCAATTCGCCCAGCACGCCAACAGTCAAATTCAAAGAAAGCGCCATCACGATATAAGCGCAAACAGGAACCAGCTGACCTTCCATGGTTCTGGAAAGACCGCCGGTGCTTGCCATTACCTGCATCACCACAAAGGCGACGATCACGCCGGCATAGGTAAGCCAGTTGGAAAAAGAACTCTTAAATCTGTTTTTCATCATACTGCTCACCTTACACTTTCTCATTGATCTGCTTACCAAGCAGACCGGTGGGCTTGATCAGCAACACCAAGATCAGCACCAAGAACACGATGGCATTGGACAACTGAGTGGAGATATAAGCACCTGCAAAGATCTCGATAATACCCAGCAAGATACCGCCCAAAAGCGCACCGGGGATGGAGCCGATACCGCCGAACACCGCCGCGGTGAATGCCTTAATACCGGGCATCGAGCCGGTGGTGGGTACCAAAGCGGGATAAGCGGAGCAGAGCAGAACCCCTGCCACAGCCGCCAAGGCGGCGCCGATGGCGAAAGTGATGGAGATGGTACGGTTCACATTGATACCCATCAGCTGCGCCGCGCCCTTATCCTCAGAGCAGGCACGCATTGCCTTACCCAGCTTAGTCTTATTGGTAAAGAATGTCAAGGCGATCATAATAACCACGCAAGCGGCGATGGTCACAATGGTGCTGACAGGAATGGTCATCTCACCGCCGAACAATTTGATGGCGGCACCATTGAACATATCGGGGAACATCTTGGGGTTGGAGGTCCAGAGCAGCTGAGCCGCATTCTGGAGAAAATAGCTGACACCGATGGCGGTGATCAGCACCGCCAAAGAGGTTGCCTGACGCAAAGGCTTATAAGCCAATTTTTCAATGATAATACCCAAAAGGGTACAGATCACGATGGCAAGGAGAAGCCCTACCACCGGAGGCAGGTTAAAGGTTGCCACTGCAAAGAAGCAAACATAAGCACCTACCATAATAACATCACCGTGGGCAAAGTTCAGCATTTTGGCAATACCGTAAACCATGGTATAACCCAATGCGATGATCGCATAAATACTGCCCAAGCTAATGCCATTAATGAAATGGTTCAAAAAGGTTAGCACGATTTTACACCCCTATTTTTATTCTTGAAAAAATCCAAATGAGGGTTGCCGCATACGGCAACCCTCATAAGTGTTAAAGGGAATTACATACCGACATAAGCGCCGTTTTGGATTACCATACCCTTGGGGGTCTTGGAAACAGCACCGCCTGCGGTCCAGGTCATATTTTCACCGGTCAGACCACTGTAGGAAAAGTCAGCAGCGGTGAAGGCTTCGATCAGCATATCGCACAGATCGGAAGCGGAGATGGCATAGTTATAAGTACCATCCTCGTTCTTCAGAGCATCGCCGTTGTCCAGAGCCTGATAGATGGCATAGATACAGTCATATGCATCGGCAGCGAACTGGTTGGGAACCTCATTGTACTTCTCTTGATACTTGGCAACGAAAGCCTTGGTCTTGGCATCCTCAGCGTCAGCGTTGAAGGGAGTCAGCAACATAACGCCCTCTGCCAAAGACTTATCAAAGCCTTCCAGACCCAGAATACCGTCCATACCGTCTACACCGAAGAACTTGGGTGCATAGCCGATATCCTTGGCTTCCTTCAGGATCAGAGCAGCGGATTCATAATACATGGGCAGGAACACCAAATCAGCGCCTGCATCCTTAGCGGCTGCAACCTGAACGGAGAAGTCAGTCTTGGTAGCATCATCAAAGGTGGTGGTGGATACGATGGTGAGACCCAAGGTATCTGCCTTAGCCTTGAAGCTGTTATAAATACCGGTGGAATAGTTATCGTCGTTCTTATAGATCACGGCGATCTTGGTGCCCAGATTCTGATCCTTAATATAGGTAGCAGAAGCTTCACCCTGGTTGGGATCCATGAAGCACATCTGGAATGCATTGTCTTTCCGAGCGATATCGGTCTCGCCGGTGATGGCATTGGCAACACCGCCCAATACATCGGTAGAGGATGCAGAGGGAGTCAGGAAGAAGATATGATCGGCATTTGCCTCAGCGGAGGTAGCGGTACCGGGGGTAGAAGTAACGGAACCCAAGGTAATCTGCTGACCCCAGTCTGCCAGAGTGTTATAAGCATTTACTGCTTTCTCTGCATCGTGAGCATCGTCTTCACACTTGAACTCGAACTGAATGCCGCCCAGAGCGTTGATTTCTTCAACAGCGATCTTGGCTGCGTTATTTACGGCGTTACCGTAAATAGCTGCACCGCCGGTCAGAGGACCGGTGATACCGATTTTGATTGCGGTGGCTTCTTCCTTCTCGCCGCAACCTGCAAAGCAGGTCAGAGCCAGAACCAGAACCATCAGCAATGCTGCAATTCTTGCGAACTTTTTCATTGTTTTGCTCTCCTTATTTTGTTTTTAAAAAATTATCAATATTTTAACACGTTAAAGCATTATTTGTCAATAGGAAATATGATTTTTTTCCTTTAATAATATCAATTTCAAAAAAAGTGAGTATTTTAAAGAAAAACGAAGAAAATCAAAGCAAATGAAAGATTTTTCCAAAATGGTGCAAGGCTTTTGCGGAAACACAACGAAATCCTATGAAAAAATCTGACTTTTTTTGCGTTTTTTATTGACATTCTCGAAAGAAGTGTTTATATTATATCTTGTTATATTTTGCAATTTTGTTTGGAGGTTGAAAAGAGAAGTTGAAAAACATCATTGAACTGCAAAACATTCATGTCTCTTTTGAGGACGAGGTCATTCTGGATCACTTCAATCTGAACATTCGGGATAAAGAATTTGTGACGCTTTTGGGTCCTTCCGGTTGCGGAAAGACCACCACTTTGCGCGCCATTGCCGGCTTTGTGACTCCTCAGGAGGGGCATATTCTTTTTGAAGGGAAGGATATCAGCAAGCTTCCCCCTCATAAACGGCAGGTCAATACCGTTTTTCAGCGGTATGCCCTTTTCCCTCATTATAATGTATTTGATAATATCGCCTTCGGCCTGCGCATTTCCAAGACTCCCGAAGAGGAGATCACCAAGCGGGTGAAGGAGATGTTGGCGCTGGTGAACCTGAAGGGCTATGAAAAGCGGGATGTAACTTCCCTTTCCGGCGGTCAGCAGCAGCGGGTCGCCATTGCCCGCGCCTTGATCAATAACCCCAAGGTTTTGCTTTTGGATGAGCCTTTGGGTGCTTTGGACCTGAAACTGCGGAAGGATATGCAGACCGAGCTGAAGCGGATCCAGCAGCAGATGGGGATCACCTTTATCTATGTGACCCACGATCAGGAAGAGGCGCTCACCATGAGCGATACGGTGGTGGTGATGAAGGACGGTGTGATCCAGCAGATCGGCACCCCCGAAGATATTTACAATGAGCCCATCAACCCCTTTGTCGCCGACTTTATCGGCGAGAGCAACATCATCGGCGGCACCATGATCCGCGATCTTTTGGTGGAATTTGAAGGGGTGCAGTTCCCTTGCGTGGACAAGGGCTTTGGTGAAAACAATCCGGTGGATGTGGTGGTGCGCCCCGAGGATATCAAGATCCGCGAGCCGGAAGAGGGAATGCTCTGCGGCACGGTGGAGAGCGTGACCTTCAAGGGCGTTCATTATGAGATGATGGTGCGCACCAAGGGCTACCTTTGGAAGATCCATTCCATCACCTATAAGGATGTGGGCACTGAGATCGGGATGAAGATCATTCCCGAATATATTCATATTATGAAAAAGGAGGCAGGTACCGTAAATTGAAAAAGACATTGATCGCGGTTCCTTACTATGTCTGGGCGGCCATCTTCATTGTGGTGCCGCTTCTGATGATCGGATACTGCGCCTTTACCGACGGAAACGGTGCGTTCACCACGGAGAACATTACGGTGATCGGGAAATACTGGCCGGTCTTTCTTCGCTCGGTGGGGTACGCGGTGGTTGCCACCCTTTGCTGCCTTGGGCTTGGTTATTTCCTTGCTTATTTTATGGCGCAGCAATCGGAGCGGGCCAAAACCGTTCTGATGATCCTGCTGATGCTTCCCATGTGGATCAACTTTGTGCTTCGCACCCAAGCCATGCAGGATATGCTGGATCTTTTGCAAAATTGGCTGCGGAATGCAGAAATCCCCCTGCGGATCAGCAACACCGGCTTTGCGGTGGTCTTGGGTCTGATCTATAATTATCTGCCTTTTATGGTATTGCCCATCTTTACCGCCTTGGAAAAGCTGGATCGCCGCGTGATCGAGGCGGCGGAAGATTTAGGTGCCAATCGGATTCGGGTGTTTCAGCGGGTGATCCTTCCCCTCTCCATGCCCGGCGTTTGGAGCGGAATTATTATGGTATTTGTGCCCACCGTTTCCACCTTTGTGATCTCGGAAAAACTGGGCGGTGCCAAATATAATTTGATCGGTAACATTATTCAGGAGCAGTTCCTGACGGTCTACAACCCCAATGTAGGTGCCGCCATCAGCTTGGTAATGCTTCTGCTGATCTTAATTGTGATGGTCATCTTCAGCTTCTTGGATGACGAGACCAAGGAGGGCCTGATATGAAACATTGGTTCCAAAAGAGCTATATGGCTCTGGTTTTCGCCTTCCTTTATCTGCCCATCGCTTATTTGATCCTCTTTTCTTTTAACGAAGGAAAATCCAAGGTTATTTTCAGCGGGTTTTCATTCAAAAATTATGTAAACCTATTTCAGGATGAGCAAATTATGAGTGCTCTGCTGAACACTCTGATCATCGCCCTGATCGCCTCGGTGGTTGCCACCGTGATCGGCACCATGGCGGCGATGGGCATTCAGCATTTAAAGCGGCTGCCCCGCAGTGCGGTGATGAATGTGACCTATATTCCGGTGCTCAATCCCGACATCATCACCGGTGTTTCCATGATGCTGCTCTTTTCGGCAGTCGGTTTTTCGCTGGGCTACGGCACGGTTTTACTGGCGCACATCACCTTTAACATTCCCTATGTGATCCTTTCGGTGATGCCGAAACTGCGGCAGGTGGATCATTCCATCTATGAAGCAGCGCTGGATCTGGGCGCCAGCCCCACCTATGCTTTTCGCAAGGCGCTCCTGCCTCAGATTATGCCCGGCATCATCTCCGGCTTTATGATGGCGCTGACCCTTTCCATTGATGACTTTGTGGTGACCTTCTTCTTAAAGGGTGTGGAGGTGGAAACGCTGGCAACGGTGATCTACACCACCACCAAGACCCGTATCAACCTTTCCATGAATGCCCTTTGCGGCGTGATGGTGGTTGTGGTTACCGTCCTTTTGGTGCTGGCCAATCTGCCCTCCAAAAAAGAAAAGAAAGCCAAACGGGAGGTGCGGATATGAAAAAACGGTTTATCGCCTGCCTGACGGTTCTGCTTTTGCTGACGGTTCTTCTGAGCGGATGCAAACAATATGTCCCCAACGAAGTGCTTTATGTATACAACTGGGGCGAATATATAGACGAAGAGATCAATGAACTCTTTGAGGAAGAGACCGGCATCAAGGTAGTCTATAAGGTTTACGACAATAATGAATCTATGTATGCGGTGGTAAAGAATGCCCCCGGCACCTATGACGTGGTCTTCCCTTCCGATTATATGGTAGGGCGGATGATCGCCGAGGATATGCTGGAGCCGCTGAATTTTGAGAATATTCCAAACTTTCAATATATAATGGAAGATTTTAAGAATTTGGAATATGATCCCGAAAACCGCTATTCCGTTCCTTATACTTGGGGAACGGTGGGTATTCTTTATAATACCTCCATCATCAAGGAGACCCCCGATAGCTGGGAGGATCTTTGGAGCAAGGAATATTTCGACCGTATTTTAATGTATAATAACTCCCGCGATGCCTTGGGGGTTGCCCTTTTGAAAAACGGTTGCTCCCTCAATACCACCGACAAAGCAGAGTTGAAAGCCGCTTGCGACGATCTGATCGCCCAAAAGAAGCTCTTACAGGCTTATGTTTCCGACGATATCTTCAGCAAGATGGAAAGTGCTTCTGCCGCCATCTGTCCTGTTTACAGCGGCGATGCTCTTTCCATGATGGATGAAAATCCAGACCTTGCTTATACCGTGCCCAAGGAAGGCACCAATCGGTTTGTGGATTGCGCGGTAATCGTGAAGGATGCGCCCAACAAAGAGGCGGCGGAAAAATACCTGAACTTCCTTTGCAGACAAGACATTGCCGAGCGCAATCGGGATTTCACCGCTTACTCCACCCCCCATCAACAGGTCTATGATGCACTGCCCGAAGAGATCAAGACCAATGAGGTTGCATACCCCAATGATGAAATCCTTGCCAAAACGGAAGTGTATACCAATCTTCCCGAAGACATCTTGGAATACTACAATGTGCTTTGGAATGATCTGAAAAATGCATAAAGATAGAGTGAGTTCATCCGAACCGAAACTGCCTTTTGGCAGGTCTCTTCGGCGATTTTCGGCGCGCTTTCGGGCGCCTTGCGTCAGCAAAGGCACCCGAAACCCCACCAAAACTCACTCAAACATCCCTTGCCAAAAGGTGCTTGCAGTTTTTACAGAGCGGATTTTTGGCAAGACAAAGAAGAACTCATTCATCATACTGCCGTATATGGATGGGGTCTGATGCCGTATTGGCGGACATCCGCCTGTAAAAACCAATTTGGGTTCGAAGGAACTCACTCTAAGCGCTGTTTTGCACAAAACAGCGCTTGTTTTTTTGTTCATTGTATATAAAATTTCTTTTCTCATTGACGACCGTTCCTATAATAAGGTATAATATAAAAAAATGCAGGAGAGAATGAGATGCATAATAGGACAAGGCAAGGGTGCCTTCTTCTATTGTGCGTTTTTTATTCTCTTGGTGAAAAGGAGATCTAACAAATGAAAAAGCGCTTCCTTTGTTCCCTCATTTGCATTGTGATGCTTTTGGGAATGTTCCCCGCTGTTTCTTTGGTGACCACCGCAGAGACCGGCTATCTCACCGAAGAAGAGATTGAAAAACTCACTCCGGCAAGTAGTGCCTTACCGGACGACGGTGTTTATGCCTACAAAATTGATTCGGTGGACGAACTGATTGCTGCAGCAGCAACCGAGTTTGTCTCTCATGTCAACATTACGGACAGTTCCTTCGCCTCCGCCACCAATTATGTTCACAAAAAATTTTATGAATCCGAGAAATCGCTTCGCGGAGATTTTTCCACCCTTGATACCATCTACATCACCGCCGATTTGGATATTGCCGCATGGAGCGCCGCCAATCCGGATAAAAATTTCGCCGAACTTTACGACGGTTTTAATGCCAACAAAAACTTTTATACCACCTTATTGGTCAATATCGACGGTCAAGGGCATACCATCACCGGCTATACCGATAATCACGCTATCTTCAGTTGTGATATTATCGGCACCATCAAAAATCTTAATGTCACTAATGCTACGGTGAATGCAACTGACATTTACTCTTCGGGCGATATTTCCAATGCCGTTCTCTGCCGACGGTCCGGTGTCGGTGGAGTGTTGATTGAAAATGTGCATATGGATAACTGCCACCTGACCACTGCGGGCAACCGCGCCGGTCTTTATATTATGTATCCTTACGGAGCAAACAGAAATCTGACCTTAAAGAACTGCTCCATCAACAAATCTTCGGTAACTGACACTGCAGCCAAAGCCAACGGTGTTGGCCTTTTCTTGGGCGATTTCGGCGGAAACTACTTTACCGCCTATAACTGTGTTGCCGCCAACAGCGTGGTAACCGTTCAAAATCCCACCACCGGGGAAGACGGAAGCGCGCTTCTTTTCGGAACGTTTGATAACGGCGGACAACTCAAGACCATCACCATGGATAACATCGCGTCCTTCAACAACACGATGATCGCGCCCGATGCATCCAAAATGGGCATCATTTCTACTTTTGCCAATGCAAAAAATGCGCCTGTTGTTGCGACCAATATTTACGCAGTCAACAATCAGATCAAAGCCACAGCAGATGCACAAGCAGTACCCCTTTCCAACCTCTTTATGGTGGTTTATGACAGTTATGTAAAATCCGTTTCCGCCACCAACACGGTGACCGACTATCCTGTCGGCATGGTCTTCGGGCAGGTAACCGGTGTTGACAAAACCATCCCCAACGCCGGCTTTTCCTCCAACCTGACGGTGGAAAAGGCACTGAACTTTATGAATGCCAACACCGCTGTTGAAGGGAATTATCTGGATTGGACGGTAACGAATACGGCCATCGACACCACTGAAGCGGAAGCTTTCCCTGTTGCTACCTTTAAGCTTCTGGACGATACCCTTCATTTTACTGCCGATGCCAACGGCAAGGTGACCTTCTCCGAAGCAGAAAAAGCCCTCCTTGCTTCCAAGAGTTTTCTGCTGAACGACACCGCAACCACCATCGATTTCGAGAATCTCACCTTAACTGCCAACACCGTTTACACCCAAGCAGGTGTCACCCCCGATTATGATGTAACCTACCCCGATGCCTCCGGCATCTTCTTCTCCGACAATACCCATCAGTTGCGCATGGAAAATGCGCTCACCGAGGCTCCGCTCACGATTTCCGTTTTATTCAAAGCGGATGAGGGCGAAAGCGGCAGACTGCTCAGCAACTATTTTTACGCCGGCGACGCCTCCGAGGCCAAAACCAAATTGAGCCTTACCCTCAACAGCAACGGTCAACCTTATTTCGGCTATACCACGGGAACCAACACCGAGAATAAGTACACCGCAACAAACCTCAACCTTCAAGGGAAGGGATGGGTTCACCTCACGGTCGTCTTTGACCACAACAGAGACACGGTATACTGGTATGTAAACGGTGCACTTTGCGATCGCACCCTCAACGCCACCGCCGTGCCCAAGGCTCCTTATCAACCTTTAAAGATCGGTGGCGACTATTACGCCTCGGTACCCGATCACGACACCAATCTTCCCGTCTATAACGCTTCTTACTTTAAGGGTGAGATCGGGTATATGAGTATTTGGTCCTCCATTCGCACCGAAGAAGATATTTCCGCAGAGGTTGCCGCTTTGCAAGCGGATGTTACTGCGATCCCCGCCGCCGGTGAGGATCTTTTGGGAAGCTGGAGCTTTGCAGGCAACGGAGATGTTTTAACCACCACCTATGCCGATCAGTCCGGAAAGGGCAACAATGTAACTCCCTTCTGCGAACTGCTCAAGGATTACGATCCTGCTTATTTAGATGCACAAAATATTGATCCCGAAATCGCCGAAGGCGATTACTCCATTGTGTTGATGCCGGACATTCAGAATTTCTGCCGCGATTGGAAGGGCGGAATGTCCGAATATCTGGACGATTATATGCAATGGATCGTGGATAATCAGAAGAAATACAACATCTTGGCTTATATGAGCTTGGGTGACTTGGTTCAGCACGATGCATCCACCTATGAATCCGAGTGGGATGTGGTGCAGGCCGCCTTCTCCTCCACCTTGGAAAAGGCCGGTATCCCCGGTGTGCCCATGCGCGGCAACCACGACCGCTCCGCGTTCTATGCCGAACACATTGATTACGATTATTATGTTGCCCAAGACTGGTTCGGCGGCGTTTATGAAGAAGGCTATTTGGATAACAGTTATTGGTTTATTGAGACCGGAGATGTAAACCGCAAATACTTGGTCTTCTCTTTGGGTTGGTCCACCGCAGGTTCTGCCATGGCAAACGATAACGGTCTCGGAAAGCCCGGCAATGAAACCGAAGTGGGTTCCGATGAGGGCTTGATCGCATGGGTCAATGAGACCATTGCCAAGTATCCCGACTACAATGTGATCCTCACCGCCCATAACGGCATGAGCTACACCGGAAACTGGACTGCCAACGGACAAAACATTTATGACAAGATCCTTTCCAAAAACGATAACATTGTGTTTTCCGCTTACGGCCATATTCATTCCCCCATTGCAGTGGGACGCACCGATCCCCGCGCAGACGGCGTGAACTTTCCCTCTTTCCTGATGGATGCCCAGCAGATCGACTCCCATGAAGGAACCAAGGGTCTTCTCGGCATCCTGACCTTCAAGCACGGCAGCGATGAGGCTATGGTCAACTGGTACTCGGTACGGGACGGTTCTCTGTATCGGGTGGAAAGCCAGGTTGCCATCACCGTTCCTCACGTAGTGAGCAAAGAGGCACTGAAGAATACGGTTGCAGAAACCGAGACTCTCTTTGAAAACGATTACAGCCCCGCAAGCTGGGCAATCCTGCAAGAGAAACTCCTTGCCGCCAATGCAGTGATCGCCGATGAAGATGCAACGCAGGAAGAGTGCGATCTGGCAAAGGATGCGGTGAAGCAGGCAGTTGCTCAACTGGTAGACGAGCACGTTTGCGTGTACGGTCCCTATATTGCAAAGAATAAAGAAGAGCATCATCAAGTTTGTGTGAGCGATGCAAGCCACACCACAGACCCCGCGCCCCACACGATGGATCCCGAAGGAAACTACTGCACGGTATGCTATTATTCTGCCACCGGCGGAGATGTGAACGGCGACGGTGCAACCAACCTGCTGGATGTGATGATCTTCTTACGGTGCTTGGCGGGGAAGGACTACACCGGCACCATGGATCCCCGCGCATTCTTCTTGAACGGTGATAATACTGCCGATATGGCGGATGCTGTTTTAATGCTGCGGTTGGCCGCAGGTTGGGAGGAACTGATCTGCCTTGCACCCAAGGATGCGGAGATCCTTTACAACGAGGACATTATGTCTTATTATTACAACGTTGAATAACAACAATCAGATCCCATTGGAATGATCTGAAAAATGCACAAAAACGAGCGCTGTTTTACAAAAAACGGCGCTCATTTTTTAGTCGGTATGCACAAAGATTACTTTTTACATTGACAACAAGAAAAATAATGCGCTATAATATACAAAAATGCAAGAGAAAATGAGATGCATAATAGAAAAGGCAAAGGGGCCTTCTTTCTATTATGCATTTTTTATTCTCACAGTAAAAAGGAGATGGACAAATGAAAAACCGTTTACTTTGCGCTTTGATCTGCCTTTCAATGCTTTTGGGTATGATCCCCGCCGTTTCTTTGGTGACCACGGCAGAGACCGGCTATCTCACCGAAGAAGAGATCGAAAAGCTCACTCCGGCAAGTAAGGCCGAACTAGATGACGGAATCAATGCTTATAAAATTGATTCTGTAGACGAGCTGATCGCTGCAGCGGCAGTCGAAAGAGTCGGCACCGCCCATGTGATCACCCAAGACACCTACTCCATCGACAGTAATTATATCCACGAAAAATATGTGGAAAGTTCCGTGATCGACCGTGGAGATTATTCCACCCTCGACACCATCTATATCACTGCCGATCTGGACATTACCGCTTGGAGTGCCGCCAACCCCGACAAGAGCTTTGCAGAGCTTTTTGACGGGTTTAATGCCGACGGCGGCGGAAATACCACCATGGCAGTCAATCTGAACGGTTTGGGTCACACCATCACCGGCTTTACCGATAATCACGCATTGATCTGCGGCGACCTCATCGGCTCTGTTAAGAACCTGACACTGACCGATGCGAAAGTAGAAACCGCGATTCTTGGCGACGGAGACGGCTTCTACTCTGCAGCCATTCTCTGCCAACGCACCGGTGTCGGCGGCGCGCTGATCGAAAATGTGCATATGGACAACTGCCATATGACTACCGCCGCTCTCCGTGCAGGACTCTTTGTTCGCCGCCCCTACGGCGCAGGGGAAGACCTGACTTTTGTAAACTGCTCCATCAATAACTCTTCGATTACCAGCACTTATGAAAAAGCCCAAGGCGTCGGTCTCTTTTTGGGTGATTTCGGCGGAAACTATTTTAAGGCTTATAACTGCATCGCCGCCAACAGCACCGTGACCGTTCCGAGCATTAAAACAGCCGACGACGGCTCTGCTCTGCTCTTTGGTACGGTAGACAACGGCGGACAGGTCAAATCGGTCGTTTTTGACAATGTCGCTTCCTTTAATAATACCTTTATCACCAACGATACCACCACGGTGGGTATTATTGCCTCCTTTGGCAATGTTCGATATGCACCCGTGACCGCCACCAACACCTATGCCTTCGGCAATGTTACCAAAACGGCGGCGGACGCAGAAGAGGTCCCCTTAACCACTCTTTATTTGGATGCATACAACTATATCAAATCCATCGACACTAAAAACAATGTAACCGATGCTGCGGTGACCATGGCAGTTAACAAAGCATTAAGCTCCGGTAAAACCGCCGTGAATAAAGGTGCTTCTTCCAATTTGACCTTACCCATGGCAATCGCGCTGATGAACGGCAATGCCTCTGCAAACGGTACTGCCTATACCGATTGGGCAGTCACCGAGTCTTCCATCGGTGTTTCCGCAGGCGATCCTTATATTGCCTCCTTCCAATTGGAAGACGACAACCTGCATTTTATGGCAGACGCTCAAGGAAAGATCACCTTTACCGCCGAGCAAAAAGAACTGCTGGCGGCACACAAATGGTATTTAGGCACCAAGGCAGCTACCGTTGACTTTGATGATCTGACCCTCACCGCCAATGCCGCTTATACCCTGCTTCCCTTGCCGGACTACAGCATTGACTACCCCAATGCCTCCGGTGTTCAATTCCCCGATTCCACCCATCAGCTTCGGATGAAGAATACAGTAAGTGCGACCCCCTTAACCTTCTCTGCATTGCTGAATCTGGAGGAGGGTGAATGGGGCGTTATTGCAGGAAACTCCTACTCCGCAGGCAGTTACACCCATGGAAAGGGCCGATTCACCTTCTATATTACAGAGGATGGAACCCCCTGTCTGCAATGGGCAACCACCGACAATACCTACTACCGCTATTTGGCAAACGACTTGAACCTGCAAGGAAAAGGCTGGAACCATTTAACCGCGGTATTTGATCCCGAGCTGGATACCATTGAATGGTATCTGAACGGTGCCCTTTGTCAGGTCACCACCAACGCAACTATCACTCCCACAACTCCTTATCAGCAGATCAAGATCGGCGGAACCTATGCCTTCACCAAGGATTCTACCACCCAAACCAGCACCTATAACACCTCTTGTTTCACCGGTGAGCTGGGTTATGTGAGCCTTTGGTCTTCCCTGCGTACCGCGGAGGAGATCGCCGCAGAAGCCGCCGCACTGCAAGCCAATGCCACCGCAGTGCCCACCGCAGGCGAGGGTCTTTTGGGAAGCTGGAGCTTTGCAGGCAACGGAGATGTTTTGACCACCACCTATGCCGATCGGTCTGCAAACGGCAACGATGTTGCCCCCTACTGCGAGATGATCAACGACTATGATGAGAACTATCTCAAAGAGCAGGGCATCAACACCGAGATCGAAAAAGGCGATTATTCCATTGTGGTTATGCCGGACATTCAGAATATGGTGCGGGATTATGGTGGACCGTCTTCCGCTTATTTTGAGAGCTATCTCCAATGGATCGTGGACCACAAGGAAGAATACAATATTCTTGCCTATATGAATATGGGCGACCTGACCCATAATCAGGGCGGCACCACCGAAGATTATGTTGCCGAATGGGAGACCGTACGGGACACCTTTGCCAAAACACTGGATCAATCGGGAATCGCCGGTCTGCCCATGCGCGGAAACCACGACCGCACCGCTTATTATAACGAATACATCGACTACGATCATTATGCCTCTCAGGAATGGTTCGGCGGCGTTTATGAAGAAGGCTATCTGGACAATTCTTATTGGTACATCGAAACCGAGGATGAAAACCGTAAATATCTGGTCTTCTCCTTGGGTTGGTCGGCTCACGGAAAAGCCATGGCCAACAGTGACGGTATGGGCGACCCCGACAACAAGATTGAATCCGATATCAGCGAAGATCCCGATCTGATGGCTTGGGTCAACGAAGTGATCGCAGCCCATCCCGAACACAACGTGATCTTCACCGCACATAACGGTATGAACTATAACGGAGCCTGGTCGGTAAACGGTCAGGGGATGTATGACAACATTCTTTCCAAAAACGACAACATTGTGCTTTCTACCTACGGTCACGTTTCCGCACCCACGGTGGTGGAACGGACCGATCCCCGCGGCGACGGTGTGGAATTCTCTTCCCTGCTGGTGGACTTCCAGCATTTGGATCAATATGCAGGTCCTTTCGGAATGATCGCGATTTTGACCTTTAACTACGACAGCGATGAAGTAGCGGTAAACTGGCATTCCGTTCGCTATGATTCCCTCTATCGGGCAGACAGCCAATACACCATCAATGTTCCCCACGTGCAGAGCAGTGCTGCTTTGAGAGCCGCCATTGCCGATACAGAAGCCCTCTTTGAGAATGATTATTCTGCCGATAGTTGGACCGCCCTTCAGGCGACCATCGCTGATGCACAAGAGGTTTTGAACGACGAGGCAGCCACACAGGCAGATTATGATAACGCAGAAACAGCCATTCGCCAAGCCATCACCGATCTGGTGGATGAGCACACCTGCGTTTGGGTGAACTGCACTTTGCTGAATGCAGAAGAGCATCAATATGTTTGCATCAGCAATAAGGAGCACACCCGCACAGAAGCCCATGTTATGGACAGCAACGGTGAAGCCTGCACCCTTTGCCCCTTCTCTCCCAAAGGCGGAGACGTGAATGAAGACGGTGCAACCAACCTGCTGGATGTGATGATCTTCTTACGGCGCTTGGCAGGTAAGGACTACAACGGCACCATGGATCTTCGTGCCTTCTTCTTGAACGGTGACAACACTGCCGATATGGCGGATGCCGTTTTAATGCTGCGGTTGGCCGCAGGTTGGGATGAATTGGTTTCCATGCCCCCCGAAGATGCAGAAATTCTTTATAATGAAGAAACCATGAGTTATTATTACAACGTTGCATAATGAAAACATAAAAAATCGCACCGTCCTCGGACGGTGCGATTTTTTTATTCTTCGATGGTATGAATTTCGATGGGGCCGATGACGCCGTCGATCCGAACTTCGCGGGCACGGTCATAATTTTGAATAAAGTTTTTTCCGTTCAGCGTTGCAGACCCGATCCACCGATCCACAATGATTCGATAATCATTCTCTCGACCGATCAGGTTCAAAAGGATTTTTCCTATACCGCAATCCACATTCGAGATTTCATATAGTTCGGCGGTCACAGATAGATTTCCGATGCCCATATCAACATCCAGCGCATAGATCTCTCCGTTGCAGACGGTGATCTTGCCTGTTCCAAGGTCGACTTCTGCCTGCTTAGTGGCATTGAGGGTGCCCACCGTTAGATCACCAGCACCGAAATCCAATTCCACTTCCTCAGCAGAAAGGGTTTCGATATAAAATTTCCCGCTCCCCCCTGAGATCTCTACCTTACGGAAGGAATGATCTTTGGGGATGCAAAGGGTCAGTTTTCCGTTTTTGAAGGTGTTTTTCTTTTCCCGAACGATCAGGGTACTCCCCTGCTCCTTCACGGTGATATGGGGGCTATTGCTCTCCAGCGAGAAGCCCTCCCCCTCCTTGATCTCCAATTCCAAGGACCGCAGTTCCAGTTCCAGATCGGTAAAGGCGGTGCTTCCCGACCAGCGGTTTTCCACCGGTTCCTCGGAAGAACCGGAACGAAAGGCGCCCAACACCGCCGCAAGACGAAGCACACCGCCTGCGATACTCACGATCAGAAGGATCGCCAAGCCAAGGGCACAGTACTTTATTACTTTTTGAAAGGAAGTCATTTAATATCCGCACCTCCGAAGATGCAGGTGCCGGTCACATAGAGGGTGGGTGCATCGGGGTTTACCGCCTTCTTGCGCTTATTATCAAGCCCGCCGAAAATACAGGTGGATGCCATCTCCACATTAACATTTTCGGGCACCAAAATATCGGCGCCGCCGAAGATACAGGTTACGCGGATGGCGGCATCCTTTTCGATGACCGCATTGCGCAGGTCGCATTTAATGCCGCCGAAGATGCTTTCCATCGCCACTCCTTCAAAGACCTTTCCGCTGTAATCCAAGGTCTGACCGGAAAAGACAGAGGCATATTCGGAAAGCTTGCCGTTTTCCGCCTGCACCTTTTCAAAGCCTTCAATGGCCTTCTTATGGAACAGATCCTTAAAGATCAGGCGAAGACCGATCAAAATCACCACCGCGGGAACCAGCAGCTTCCACAGCATCTCCCACACGATCCATTCCTGACAGGCTGCCAAAAGGGCAACACCCACACCGATGCCGATCAGGTTCCCCACCTTATCGCGTTCGGTAAACAGGCCGATAACGCAAGGAACAATGATGAACAATGTCCACCAGCCGTCAAACAGCAGATCAAAGTCGGTAATTTCCAGTGCATTCAAGCCGAGAGCCACGCCCACCAACACAATGGCAAGGCCCCACAGTACATTTTTCATCTTTTTCATCTTCTTATTTCCTTTCTATATAATCTTCAAAATAGACTTGCGGTACCCGAAAGACCTTTCCGTTCAGGTAGGAAAGAAAATGGTCTTGAGGCAGCTTAAACTCCAAAGAATAGGCATAGAGCGCCTGATGCTTGAAGGGATGCCCTTTATTGAGGGCGGCGGTACCGTATTTCAGATCCCCCAGCACGGGGTGCCCCACCGAAGCAAGGTGGGCACGGATCTGGTGGGTACGACCGGTGACCAATTCCACCTCCAAAAGGGAAACACCCTTCCCCTCCTTCAGCACCCGATAGCGGGTGATGATCTCCTTAAAGCCTTCTTTGGCGGTTTGGGAGACGGTGACCTTCTTTTCCTTTTCGTCCTTTTTGAGGTAGCCCCGTAAGGTAGCGCTTTTTTGGGGCAGGGAACCCAGCACCAAAGTCAAATAACGCTTTTCCACCTGACGGTTTTTCACGATCTCATAAAGGGCTCTGCCTGCAGCGGCATTTTTTGCCGCTATCACAATGCCGCCGGTATTTTTATCCAGCCGATTGCAAAGGGCAGGGGTAAAAGAGGCTTCTTCTTTGGGATCATACTCCCCTTTTTCATAAAGATACAGCAAAATATGGTTGATGAGGGTATCCCGACTGCCGTGGTCATCGGCGTGGACAGGGATTCCCGCTTTTTTATCCACCAACAGCAGGTTTTCATCTTCATAGACGATCTGCAGCTCGGGGCGGTAGCGGATAGCGCGGAAATCCTCGCTTTTTTCGGTGAAAAATTCATCGTTGATGTATAATTCCACCACATCCCCCGCCTTCAGGCGGGTATTGCCTTCGGCGCGCTTTCCGCCCACCTTGATGGCTTTTTTTCGCAGGTATTTATACATCAGGGAGGGGCTTAAATTGCCCGCCACCTTTTGCACAAATTTATCCAGACGCTGATCCGCGTCGTTTTCGGTGATCACAAATCGTTTCATTCAA
The DNA here is from genome assembly GCA_045539135.1 of Eubacteriales bacterium. Taxonomy (GTDB): domain Bacteria; phylum Bacillota; class Clostridia; order Oscillospirales; family QAKW01; genus QAKW01. The sequence continues at coordinate 56,441 of JAZQET010000019.1, forward strand.
ACCGCCATATCATCTTTTTATACCGAGGCTTGACCCAAAGAGTCCACTTAAACCAAAATCCCTTAAAGATATTGGCACGGTTAAATGCCGCCCGATCCAAGGCCTCCACATATTCGGCCGCAAGGCTCCGCTCCTCTTCCGACAAGGGCAGATCGGAATACAGTGCCTTTTGGAAGATGGGCACCACCGCCTGCAGGCGGATCCGCACAAACTTCAGGTTATCGGCACGCACGGCAAATTCTTCCAACAATTCGCCTTCAAAGAACCGCAGGTTATAAAGCTGCATCAGCCGCAAGGTCATATCATAGCCGCGCTTGACCCCTTCCTTGGGTGACAGGCGCCGCACCCGAAGCAGGGTTCTGCGGTGCACCGCTTCGGTGGCAACAAACAGTGCCGCGATCAGCAAGATGCCCAGCAGGCTCAAAAGAACCGGCTTCAGCCAGCTTCCCCAAGCGATCGCCACAGGATTGGTGGGGGTGGTGGTATTATTCTTCTTATCCTCTTCCTCTTCGGGGAGGGTGGGATCGGGAAGATCGTTGGAATACTTAATGTAATCGGGATCGTCGATATAAACGATCTCCACATCGGGCTTCAGTTCATTTTCTTTGCCTTCATCCACCAAATTCAGCAGATAATAGTTGGGTTCCACACCGTAATCGGGGGTGGGCTCAAAGGCTACCCAGCCGATGCCGTCGAAATAGACCTCGGCCCAAGCGTGATAATCATTATCATACAGCGCAATGCCATAGTTATCCACATCATTAAAGAGGGGCTTTGCATAATAACCCGATGCCACCCGTGCCGGATAGCCCAAGGTTCTTGCCATGATCGCCATGGAAGAAGCAAACAGGGTACAATAGCCGCTCTTTTCTTCATTGGTGAACAGGAAATAATGGATGGTATCCATCGCGGAAAGCTCGGTACCGTCCTCCCGCACCAAGCGTTGCCGCTCAAGGGAATAGGTAAAGTTGGTGCGGAAATACCGCTCCAATGCCTGCACCTTTTCCAGCTTGGTTTTATAGGGGGCGGTGATCTCCTCCGCAGTGGTTTTGACCTTACGCATCATCCCGTCGGGCAGGTCCAGATAATTACGAGCAACAAACCGACTGTACTCCAATTCCTGACCCATATATTCATCGGTCTTACTATGGGCATTCCGCATGGCAAGATAAGCCTCTTGCGTAGCAGAAAAATTAGTGAGAAACACCTGACTGGTAAAGAGCGGGGTGGTGGTCTGATACACATAAGACCGCTCGGAGGGGGTCAGGGTATAGCGAAGCAATGTATCTGCTTCCCGAATCAAGCCGTTATATTCACTTAAAGGCAGGTTGGTCACCGCGCCCTTGGGCAATGCCAAAAGGTCGCTGACCTTATATTGCGGAAAGACGGTGATCCGATCGTTGATATAGCCTTCTTCCTCGCTCTTGATATGATCCAGCCCCGCTTTTTGAGGATCCTTACTGGGGGCGGTCAGTTTCAGGTAATTATAGAATTGGGTATTCTCGCAGAAATCCTGATCCACGCCTGCATTGAGCAGAGCAACAAATTCCTCATCGGCAACGGTCCAACCGTCCTCCACCAGATCAACGGTGGTGCGGTACCGCAAATAGATGGGGGTATCGGTGGTGCTGGTCACACCCAGCACCTTCAGGTGCCGCCAAGTAGGCGCGTGCATGGAAAGGTGCTCATCCGGACGCATATAGCCTGCAATGTTCAACTGCTTTTCATAGCGCTCGCGGAAGAAGAAATTGGAGGCTTCGGTGGCAATATCATCAATGGCGGCACGTACCTGATCCATTTGGATGATGGGGCGGTTATAAATAAAGACCGCCGTACCCATGGTGATACCCAACATCATCACCGCCACGATCATTCCGAAGGAGCCGTTTCCTGCCGCAAATTCCAACCGTTGGGCGGTGGTAAGGGATTTCTTTCCCGCCTTTGCGTTCTTCTTTTCTTCCTTCTTTTTACGGCGGTAATTCCGCTGTACCAAGCTCTGCCCATAGCATCCGATCACGGCGGAAAGGAAGAGGCTGAATGCCAAATAATGGGGCACGATTCCATAGAGGAAGAAGGGCACCAAGCCCACCATCGCCACGCCAAAGGATACCAAAACGGGCATCCGACGGTAAAAGCTCAAGGCGAAAAATGCCGAGATCACAAGGGTCAGCAGGATGATCGCCGTATAAAAATGGCGCTGCAGCAAAATAGGATTGGCGATCACACCGTCCAGATCCACGGTGATCCGATCCAAGTAGCCGGAAAAACCGTCCTGCACACCCAAAAGGTAGATGGTATAGTTATAGCAGATATTCAAAGAATGCGCCATCTGACGGATCAGCGGGAAGGAGATGGGGAATGCCAGCAAGGTGAGCAGTGCGCCACCGCCCAGCACGCTGAAAAAGACCCGCTTATACCAAGCCAAGAGGATCATCAGCCCAAAGATCACCGCGGTGATCAATGCGCCCACCCAAAGAGGGATGGTCATATCCAAAGCGGTGATATTACAGAAAATATAACCCAAAATACCTGCATACAGCAGCAGTAATTCCATCCAGATGCCGACACGGTTTTGGCGATTATCCTTCCGCAGGCGGGGCTGAACAGCAATGGGCTTTTCCCGATATTTGATTTTAGCGATTAAATCTTTCATGTTCCAACTCCGCCAAAGACAGTACGGTCATATCTGCGCCGTGGGGAACTTCCTCCTTGGGGCGCACGACCAAATATTGCAAGCGGCAATTCAAGCCGCGGGTATACGGTTCCATCGCCTGCTTCGCCCGTTCGGGAGAGCAGGAGGTGATAATATAGAGGGCGCCGCCGTTGAGGGCGGAAAAGTCCACTTCGCTGAGGGTCTGCTCCAAGGCGCCCCCTTCCATCATGGGGGTCATACGGAAGGAATCCTCTGCCTGCAGCTGCTCCTCGGGAGAAGCCACCGACTGCTGATGGAGCAGGGTCTCATAATTGGGGTAGCCCAGCACACAGCGGATCCCTTCTTGGGTCAGCAGATCCAGCACTCTTAAGCCCAATTCCACCACACAATCGGTCAGGTGGCGGTTTTCCGATTCATTTTCCTCATAGGGAAACAGATCCGCCAGAATCATTACGTTATCGCAGGAGTTTTCCCAATAGGTCTTCACGATCATCTTGGAAAGACGGGCGGAAAGCTTCCAATGGACCTGACGCAGGGTATCGTTTTCATTGAATTCACGAATTCCTGCCATATCCCCGCTCATACGGGTCTCTTTTCCTCCTGCGGTCACAGAGCTTTCCTGCTCCTGACTGGTGACCTCTACCTCGATTTTAGCAGGCAGGTTGCGGGGCTCCGCGATCACCGTTTGCAGGGTGCCGATCTTACGCTTGATGCGAAAAAGCTTCAAAAAGTCATAAAAGACCACCTTTTCCGCACCCACGGTATAAACACCGCGGACATCAAACTTCAAAGGCACCTCAAAGGTGGTTTTGCCGAAGGGGCGGTACTGCACCGAGGCAATGCCCTTCATAGAGCGATCTCCCTCGGGACTGCTCACCTTCAGGATAAACTCCATCATGGGCAGCATCAGCGGGGTATGGCTGGTGATGCGAATGGGCAGATAGAACTGCTTCAGCCGCCGCTGACGGGTCGACACCTTCCCTACCTCGATCTTCACCAACATCAGGCTGATCAGCAAGAAGAACAAAGAGATAAAGGGGATCAGCAACACCACCACCAAGGTAAACAGGGAGATGGAGTCATAGAGGGCTTGGGAGAATATGAATGCCGCGATCAGCAGCACAATGTAAAAAAGACGGGAACGCAGCATCTTACTTCTTCACAATGGGAGCCTTCACAGACTCTTTCAGGGTGGCAGACAGCTGCTCGGCGGTCATCCGCTCGATGCGGGCTTCGGGCGCCAGCATAATACGGTGGGATACGATGGATTGATACAGATCGCTCACATCCTTGGGGATCACATAGGTTCTGCCGTTCAGCATTGCATTGGCGCAAGCGGCGCGGAGCAATGCCAAAGAGGCACGGGGGGATGCCGCCAAGGCTACCATCGCATTCTTACGGGTGGCACAGACCAGATCCACAATATAATCCAAGACTGCGGGATCCACATGGATCCGCTCCACCGTCTTTTGCATTGCCACGATCTCTTCGGGGGTCACCACCGCTTCCACGGTATCCATGGGGTTCACACCGTGACGGGCGCTGATGATCCGCGCTTCCTCTGCCGCATTGGGATAGCCCATGGACATCTTCATCAAAAAGCGGTCCAACTGCGCCTCGGGCAAGGGATAGGTACCCACATAGCCCAAGGGGTTCTGGGTTGCCACCACCATAAAGGGCTCGGGCAATTTATAGGTCACACCGTCCACGGTGACCTGCCGCTCCTCCATGACCTCCAGCAAGGCAGACTGGGTCTTAGGAGAGGTACGGTTGATCTCATCGGCGATGAGGATGTTGGTCATACATACACCGGGTTTATACACGAATTCACCGGTCTTGCTGTCGGGCGCGGTGAAACCGGAAATATCGGTTGCCATAACGTCGGGAGTGAACTGAACACGCTTGGCATCCAACCCGATGGCTTTTGCCATGGCAGAAGCGGCGGTGGTCTTACCAACGCCGGGAACGTCTTCGATCAGGATATGACCCTTGGAAAGCAGGCAGACCAACAGCAACCGCAGTTGCTCATCCTTTCCCACGATCACCTTTTTCATCTCATCAATGATCTTTTGGCAGACTTCCTGCTCTCTCTCAATATTCTGAAGCTTTTCCATTAAGGTACTCTCCTTTTTATGCTATAAATACTAATATATAATAATTATATAATAGAATAACGGAAGTTTCAATCATTTTTCGCAAATGCGAAGAATTTGTAATACTT
>JAZQET010000020.1:0-8921 GCA_045539135.1 Eubacteriales bacterium
AGAGCCTTGCGAAAATGCGGCGGTGGACCGTTATGTAGGGGTGTATATTAAAAGCATCCTGCCCGAAAAGATGAAGGTAAAGCTGGCGGTGGTGGATATGGGAGACCCCATTGTTAAGCCTGCGCCCTTTACATATTTTCATACCGAGGATCGCATTTCCCGCTGGGTCTATTCGCCTCCCGAATGTGCCCGCGTGATGGAAGAACTCTTCTGAGCAACAAAAAAGAGACACTTTCGAAAAAGTGTCTCTTTTTTGACTGTATAAATTGATTACTCAGCGTCTTTTCTCTTAGCGAAGCAGTCGCTGCAGTATACAGGGCGATCTTCGGTAGGCTTGAAGGGCACCTTGCACTCTGCACCGCAATCAGCACAAACTGCATCATAGAAGGTCTTGGCACCTCTGGCAGCAGTCTTGCGAGCGTCACGGCAAGCCTTGCATCTCTGGGGCTCGTTCTGGAAGCCCTTCTCTGCATAGAACTCCTGCTCACCGGCGGTGAACACGAACTCGTTGCCGCAATCTTTACAGATCAGTTTCTTGTCCTCGTACATTGTCATTTCCTCTCTCGTGGTCTTTTTTATTTTCACCCGCCACGGAATCGAACCGCTCTCGCCGCTTGCACGGTGCTTCGCCACAAAGCTTTACGGGCATTCAACTATGATAATTTACTGCGGATCCTGCATAGGGCATTGGATACGGATTTTTCGCTCAACTGAAGGGAAGAGGCGATGTTTTTATAAGAATATCCGTCCAAATAAAGGAAGAGGACCTGTTTTTCCATAGGGGAAAGTTTGTCCTGCACCACAGTAAGAATGGATTCTAAGGTTTCACGGTTAATTACAAGCTCCATTGGACTATCATAGCTGAACAGGGATGCGGATTCCAGATCCACGGACTTATTGAGCGCTTCGTGCTTTTGCGCCTGCGCTTCTTTGATCACAGATATGATATGATTATGGACACATAATTTAGCGTAGGGAATAAAGTCGCTGTTTCGCTGGGGATCATAACTGCGAATGGCTTTATGAAGCCCGATCCGCGCCTCCTGAAGCAGGTCTTCTTTATCGCCGCCGATTATGAAATAGCGGGAGGAAAGACGTCTTAACATCAGGTCTAATCCCAAGATGATTTGATTTTGCGCAGCCGGGTCGCCGTTCTTCGCGGCAGATAAAAGTGCCCTTGACGGACTGTTTGCTGCACACATATCATAAACTCCTATCATTCCAATTATGAACATTATACTTAATAATCAGAAGAAAGTCAAGGGAAAAATAAAAAATGACAAAATTTTTTTACAGTTTAGAAAAGTTTTGTACAATTTTTGTAAAAAATTGTCAAATGAAATCCTTTTATCACACTTTTTTAAAAAAATACTTGATTTTGTAAACAAAGGGTGGTAGAATATTTAAGCAATTTAAAAATGTGAGACAAGGAGGTGTATCCCATGCCCAATATCAAGTCTGCGAAGAAGAGAGTTCTGGTCACCGAGTCCAAGACCCTGCAGAATAAAATGCTGAAGTCTGAGTTGAAGACTGTGATCAAGAAGTTCGAAGCTGCTGTTGAGTCCGGTGATAAGGCTGCTGCTACCGAAGCATATAAGGTGGCTGTTAAGAAGATTGACAAGGCTGTCGGAAAGAGTATTATCCATAAGAATACCTCCAACAGAAAGAAGAGCAAGCTGACCAAGAAACTGGATAAAATGGCATAACTTCTTTTGTCATAAATAGAGCCTCTACCAAAAGGTAGAGGCTTTTTTATGTCTTCTTGCTCTCCGCCTTGACTTTCCCGAAGGGGTCTTATATAATTAAAACATCTGAAACGAAGAGGGAATAAGATGAAAAGAATTATTGCATTTTTGCTTTTGGCAGTTTTGATGCTCGGGCTTTGCTCCTGCAGTACCTTTGAAGATACTCCTGAGACCGATGCGGCATTTGCCGCCTATGAAGCGGCGTTGAAGCAGACCGTTTCCCGCAACAGCGGCTCTGTTTCGGTGGAAACGGTGAATAAGGATACCCTTGCCGCCACCGAATCGGTGGGGATCATTGAATATACCTTTGTGACCAATGAGGAACGCCGCGTTTCCTTTGAGCGCAATGATTATACCAACGGAGAATTGGTGGCTTCTTATTACGGCGACGGTTCCAAGGCCTATCAAATGGATCTCACCACCGATCAATGGGTGGATGTCACTGCCGACAGTGCGGCAATGCTGGTCCACGAAACCAATTATATGAATACCCTCTCCTTGTTCCGCGTGGACAATAATTTCCGCTACAGTAAGCGCTATTTGGAATCCTTAAAGATGGAGGACACTGAGGACGGGGGCAAGGTAGTGATCTTCACCCTGAAGAGCAGTGCCCTGAATGAGATGTTCGCCTATCTGGATGCCCGCAAGCTGAAGCGGGAGATGACCCATCAGACTCGCTCTTATTATATCGACCCCAAAGGGGATCTCTTTAAGATCGTGATCGATTCTTCTCAGAATGTTTCTTTGGACGGAAAAGAAGGCGTTCTTTCCAATGTCATTAATGTGTTGGTTGATTTCCAATAAAAAAACACCCGCAACGCGGGTGTTTTTTATTTACAGTTCGCAGTTGTTTACGGTTCTGGGGAAGGGGATCACATCGCGGATGTTGCCCATACCGGTCAAATACATTACGCACCGCTCAAAGCCGAGACCGAAGCCTGCGTGGCGGGTGGAGCCGTATTTTCTCAGATCAAGATAGAAGCCGTAGTCCTCTTTGTTGAGTCCCAACTCTTCCATCCGTTGCGTGAGAAGAGCAAGATCGTCTTCTCTTTGACTGCCGCCGATGATCTCGCCGATCCCGGGAACCAAGCAGTCCATGGCGGCAACCGTCTTGCCGTCCTCGTTCAGCTTCATATAGAAGGCCTTGATCTCCTTGGGGTAATCGGTCACAAACACAGGGCGCTTAAAGACTTCCTCGGTGAGGTAGCGCTCGTGCTCGGTCTGCAGATCACAGCCCCAATGCACGGGATAGTCAAAGTTTGCATTGTTCTTTTCCAGAATTTCAATGGCTTCGGTATAGGTCACATGGCCGAAGTCGCTTTCCAGCACATTGTTCAACCGCTCGATCAAGCCGTTGTCCATAAACTGATTGAAGAACTTCATCTCTTCGGGGGCATTTTCCATCACGTAGCGGATGATGTATTTCAGCATACTTTCCGCCAGGATCATATCATCCTTCAGATCGGCAAAAGCGATCTCGGGCTCGATCATCCAGAACTCAGCCGCGTGGCGGGTGGTGTTGGAATTCTCGGCGCGGAAGGTGGGTCCGAAGGTATAGATGTTCTTAAAGGCTTGGGCATAGGTCTCGCCGTTGAGCTGACCGGAAACGGTCAGGCTGGTCACCTTGTTGAAGAAGTCTTGGGAGTTGTCCACCTTGCCGTCCTCGGTTAAAGGCAGATTGTCCAGATCCAAGGTGGTCACGCGGAACATTTCGCCTGCACCCTCGCAGTCACTGCCGGTGATCAGGGGAGTGTGCACATACACAAAGTTCCGCTCATTGAAGAATTTATGAATGGCATAAGCCGCCAAGGAGCGCACGCGGAACACCGCTTGGAAGGTGTTGGTCCGTGCCCGCAGATGGGGAATGGTGCGCAGGTATTCCAAGGTATGGCGCTTTTTCTGCAAGGGATAATCGGGGGTGGAGGGACCCTCTACTTCCACGCTGTCTGCCTGAATTTCAAAGGGTTGCTTGGAGTTGGGGGTCTCAACCAAAGTGCCGGTCACCACCAAGGCGGTGCCCACGTTCAATTTGGTCAGCTCATTAAAATTGGCAAGCTTCTCTCCGTAAACCACCTGCAGGGGCTCAAAGAAGGTACCGTCGTTCAATACCAAAAAGCCGAAATTCTTGGAGGCACGGTTGGAACGCACCCAACCACCCACGGTAACGGTCTTGCCGATGTATTCCTCCCGATCACGGAAGAGACTCTTGATTTCTGTCAGTTTCATTAAAATAACCCTCTTCTATTAAGAAATATGCTGATATTGTAACATATTCCCATCTAAAATTCAATCCTTAATTTAATAAGTAGAAAAAACATAGACCTGTCCTTTGTGGGAGGACAAATGTTGTCGAAAACACCAAAATTCTCCTTGATTTATTCCTTTAACAGATTAAAAAATTGTTTAGGTTTCACAACATTTGGGGAATTTCAAAAGCCGCCTTGCAATAATTTTAAATAAGAGGTATAATTTTAGTAGTCATTCTGTCATTATTACTTTATAGGAGGAATTACCAATGAAAAGAATGAAAAGAGTCCTTGCGTTGCTGCTGGTTATGATGCTGGCTTGCACTATGTTGGCAGGCTGCGGCACCGATAGCAATGCAAAAGTCATCAAGATCGGTATCTTTGAGCCCGCAACCGGTGAGAATGCCGGCGGCGGTAAGCAGGAAGTGCTGGGCATCCGCTATGCTCATTCCTTGGCTCCCACCGTTCAGATCGGCGGCGAGGAATATAAGATCGAGCTGGTAGAAGTGGATAATCAGTCCGATGCCACCAAAGCTCCTTCCGCTGCTCAGCAGTTAGTATCTTCCAAGGTTTCCGTTGTGTTGGGTACTTACGGCTCCGCTTGCGCCATTGCCGCAGGCTCCATCTTTGCAGAGAATAAGATCCCTGCAATCGGCTGTTCTTGCACCAATCCTCAGGTTACCGCTGAGAACGATTTCTACTTCCGTGTTTGCTTCCTGGATCCCTTCCAGGGCACTGTAATGGCAAACTTGGCTCTGGAGCAGGGCTGTAAGAAGGTTGGCGTTCTGACCCAGGCAGGCGACGATTATTCCGTTGGTTTGGGTACCTATTTCACTCAGGCATTCCAGAATGCAGGCGGCACCGTTGTTCCCGCCAGCTTCCAGACCGGTGAGACTGATTTCAGCGCCATTGTTTCCAACTTCGCTGATTGCGATGCAGTATTCGCTCCCTCTTCCATCGAGACCGGTCCGCTGATCATTAAGCAGATCCGTGCCGTGAACCCCACCTGCAAGATCCTTGCAAGCGATACTTGGGAAAACGGTAAAGTAATCGAGAACGCAGGCGCTGCCGCTACCGACGTTTACTTCTCCACCTTCTTTGATGAGAACGATGAAGAGAACGCTCTGGCAAAGACCTTCGTTGACGGTTATAAGGCTTGGCTGAACGGCAGCGCTCAGAACCTGTCCAACAACGGTGGCGACGATACTGTTGCAGCTGTTTCCGCTCTGGGTTATGATGCTTATATGGCAGCCATCGAAGCCATCAAGGCCGCTCAGTCTACTGACGGTACCGCCATCCGCGATGCTTTGAAGGATGTTGAGATGACCGGTGTTACCGGCGATCTGTCCTTCAACGAGATCGGTGATGCCAATAAGAATATGGCATACATCAAGACCATCGATGTGGCAACCGGCACCTTCAAGTTCCTGAAGACTCAGACTGTTGCCGAGTAATTTGTGCGCCTTTCTTAAAGGCAGCGGGGGCATTTTGCCCCCGCTGCTTTTGGAATTTTTACGGATGCCCGAATTATGTATTTGAAAATCTTCAAATGCATAATTCAGTCATTCGATTGAAGATAAAACAGGAGGTTTCAATATGTCGAATAACTATGTCCAGATCCTTTTATCGGGCATCTCGGTCGGAAGTTTGTACGCTTTGATCGCCGTTGGTTACACGATGGTTTACGGAATTCTGCGCCTGATCAACTTCGCCCACGGCGATATGTTTATGATGGCAGGCTTCTTTATGATCTATATTGCGGCAATCCCTCATATGCCGATCTGGGGCGCTTTATTGCTGACCCTTGCCCTTACCGTGTTCCTCGGGTTTATGATTGAGCGGTGTGCCTATAAGCCCTTGCGGAGCGCACCCCGTATGTCGGTTATGATCTCCGCCATCGGTGTGTCTTATCTGTTGCAAAACTTTGCTACATATTTCACCGGCGGTCTTGCTCAAAAATACCCCAAGATTCCGTTTCTCTCCAATGAGATCACCCTCTGGGGCGTCAATACCAAGGTCATTACCGTGGTGACCCCCATCCTGACCATCCTTTTGGTGGTGGCGCTGGTGCTCTTTATCCGCTTCACCAAAACAGGTATGGCAATGCGTGCGGTATCCAAAGATTTCGAGACCTCTCAGTTGATGGGCATTAAGATCAACCGCGTGATCAGTATGACCTTCATCATCGGCTCCTTCTTGGCGGCAATGGGCTCCATTATGTATTTTGCTTATTATGAGCAGGTGAGCCCCACCATCGGTGCTATGCCCGGTCTGAAGGCATTTGTTGCGGCGGTGTTCGGCGGAATCGGTTCCGTGCCCGGCGCGGTGATCGGCGCTTATATCATCGGTATCTGCGAGAACTTCATTAAGAGTGTTCCTTTTATTGCCGATTTGAGTAACGCCTTTACCTTTGTGTTGTTGGTTGTGATTTTGGTCTTTAAGCCCAACGGTCTGTTTGGCGAAAAACTGTCGGAGAAGGTGTAAGCGATGAAAAAGAATACAAAGATTTTAGCGTCGCTGATCTTGGCGGCGGTTTGCTTGGGTGTGTTGCTGTTTATTGATAACAGCCCCTTAAAATCCTCGATGCTGTCTACCTGCTTGCAAAAAGGCGCCATCTATGCCTTGGTGGCAGTATCCATGAACCTGCTCAACGGCTTTACCGGTCTGTTCTCTTTGGGTCAGGCAGGTTTTATGCTGATCGGTGCTTGTACATACGGTATTTTGACGATCCCCGTATCCAGCCGCGGCTCGGTTTATCAGTATTTTAACGGCGGTATTGTGCAGTTTGAACTGCCTGTGATCCCCGCCATCCTGATTGCAGGCCTTTTGGCGGCGGTCTTTGCCGCCTTGATCGGCTTGCCCGTATTAAAACTGAAGAGCGATTATCTGGCCATTGCCACCTTGGGCTTTGCCGAGATCATTCGTGCGGTGGTTCAGTGGCAGCCTGTGGCTCCCTTGACCAACGGCTCCAATATGCTTCGCTCCTTCGCTACCTATGACAGCATTTTGTTCCCCTTTATTATTTCGGGCATCTGCATCGCCATGATCGTGTTGCTGATCCGCTCTTCCTACGGCAGAGCCTTTAAGGCAATTCGGGACGATGAGATCGCCGCCGAAGCAATGGGGATCAACCTCTTTAAGCATAAGATGATGAGCTTTGTGATCAGCTCCTTCTTCGCCGGCGTGGGCGGCGCGCTCTTGGCAATGTTCCAAGCATCCGTTCAGGCAAAGGGCTTTACCTCTGCAATGACCTATGAGATCCTCCTGATCGTTGTGATCGGCGGTATCGGCTCCGTTACCGGCAGTATCATTGCCTCCTTCCTGTTTGTGTGCTCTATGGAGTGGTGGTTGCGCTTCTTGGATCAGACCCAGTTTATCGGCAATTTCCAAGTGCCTCTGCTTCGCACCGGCTTCCGTATGGTGGTCTTCTCGGTGTTGATTATGATCATCGTGCTGTTCTGGCGGAAGGGCATTATGGGCAATAAGGAATTCTCTTGGGATGCCATCGCAAAATTCTTCAAAGACCCCTTTGGCTTGGTCAGTAAGAGAAAGGAGCGGGTGAATAATGGCTAATACCGTTCTTTCGATTGAAAATATTACCGTTCAGTTCGGCGGTGTTGTTGCGGTAAATAACCTTTCCATGCACGTGAACGAAGGGGAGATCGTTTCCTTGATCGGACCCAACGGTGCAGGGAAGACCACCGCCTTTAACGCTATCACCGGTGTTTATCAGGCAACCAACGGTCGCGTGATCTTCGATGATAAGGTGATCTTGGAAAGCTATCCCACCGGCAAAATGAAAAAGATCTATGCGGGGGAGAATGCAGACCTTTATCGGAAAACCATCAAACGCACCCCCGATAAGATCGCAAAGCTTGGAATGGGCAGAACCTTCCAAAATATCCGCTTGTTCAAAGAACTTACCGTTTTGGAAAATGTAATGATCGCAAAGCATATGCGGTTGAAGGGCAACCTTTTTACCGATACCTTTATGATCAATTATAAAGAAGAGCAAAAACTGCGGGAAGAGTGCTTGGAATTGCTGAAGATCGTGGATCTCTATGACCTGAAGGACGAGGTTTCTTCCTCGTTGCCCTACGGTAAACAGCGGCATCTGGAGATCGCCCGCGCCCTTGCTACCGAGCCCAAGCTGTTGCTTTTGGATGAGCCTGCTGCCGGTATGAACCCGCAGGAGACCGAGGAACTGACCGCTTTGATCCGTCAGTTGCGGGATGATTTCAAACTGACCGTTCTGTTGATCGAGCACCATATGAATTTGGTTATGGATATTTCCGACCGTATTTATGTCATTGACTTCGGTAAGCTGATCTCGTCCGGTACCCCCGATGTGGTGCAGAAGGATCAGCGGGTAATCGATGCATATTTGGGGGTGGCAGAAGATGAGTAATATTCTGGAAATTAAAGATCTGGTGGTGTCCTACGGCGGGATCGAGGCTGTAAAAGGCATCTCCATGGAAGTGCCCGAAGGGCAGATCGTAACCCTCATCGGCTCCAACGGTGCAGGAAAGAGCACCACCTTGAAATCCATCAGCGGCATTGTGAAGCCCAAAAATGCTTCCATTTTGCTGGATGGAAAGGAGATCGTGGGAAAAAGCCCCGATCATATCGTCAGCGCAGGTATTACCTTGGTTCCCGAAGGCAGACGGGTGTTCCCCAACCTGACCGTTCTTGAGAACCTGAAAATGGGCGCCTACCTGCGGAAAGATAATATCAAGCCCGACTTGGAGTATGTTTACGGTCTGTTTCCCCGCTTGAAAGAGCGTGAGTGGCAGCTGGCAGGTACCCTTTCCGGCGGCGAACAGCAGATGCTGGCGGTGGCAAGAGCCTTGATGAGCAAGCCCCGTGTGATTATGATGGATGAGCCTTCCTTGGGTCTTGCACCCTTGGTGGTAAAGGATATCTTTGAGAT
>JAZQET010000021.1:0-21983 GCA_045539135.1 Eubacteriales bacterium
TAACGGCAGAGGCCTTGGGGCTGGAGCCTTACTGCATGGGTTACGGTGCGGTGGGTGCCACCAAAGCCGGTTGCGGCGCGGTGCCCAAATGCGCAGAAAGCTATCCTTATGCCTTCGACGGCGTGGAAAAGAATTACAGCAACTGCGACTATATCCTCATCAACCACGGTGCCAATGACCGTCGGGCAGAAGCAGAATGCTACATCGAAGAATATGAAAAACTGCTGGACTTGGTGACAGCGAAAAACCCCCGCTCCAAGATCATTGTGCTCAGCGCCTTTTGCGGTGCCCATCATGAAGAATTGGGCGAGTTGGTACAGCGCTACAACGAGATGCATCAAACCGACATCGCCTTTATCGATTCCTTCGGCTGGGTGCCCGCAGAACCCCTTCACCCCTTAAGGGAGGGACACAAGATCCTTGCTGAACACTTGATCCCCTTGGTTCAAAAGTATTTATAAGCAAAAAAGCGGGCGTTCAACGCCCGCTTTTTTGATAGAGTTTTATATTCATAATAACCGATGCCAACGCAATCAGGAACAGGACTCCCACCACCCAGATCATCTCTAAGCGAAGCAACAGCAGGGAGACGATAAAGCTTAAAAGGGTATCCCCCACCTTACGGGCAAGCTGCATATAAGAGATGACGCTTTGGTGCTCCTCGGAGGGGGTTTTTTGCATAGCCAGATTGTTCATATAAGTACTGTAAAGATCCCGAATGCCCAAAATGAGGCAAAATCCAACGGTGATCAGGGTGAATTTAACAAGAAGCTGCGGCACAAAATAACCCACTGCCGCCAAAAGCAGCGCCAAGGCGCAGGCGGAGGGAATCAAAAATGCCACCATATCTTTACACTTACGATAGATACGGTAAAAGAGCAGATTGGAAAGGATCCGTGCCACACGAGATAGCACCAAAATTACCGAAAACAAAGTGGCGGTGGTGCCCACATCAAAGAAATCGGAAAGCTGATACTGAAGCAACAGTTTCACATTGCCTTGACTGATAGCAACCAACGCATATACCGCCCCATAAGCAAGGATGATAAACAGCACCAATTTGCCGAAAGATCCCTTTTTCTTCGCTTTTTCTTTTTTGGGGCGGGGACGTTCATCCACATCGGAAAAGGTAAAGGCCAGCACCACATTCAGTACGCAGACCCCGATACAGCAATACATCGGAAGATAGGCATCCACTTTAAAGAGAGGCCCTGCCAGCAAGGCCACCACAGTGGTAACGGCGGAATACATGATCCCCGCCTTATTCTTTTGCAGAATATAGCCGTCGTGCTGACCCAGATAATCCAGATCGCTTTGCAAAACCACATTATCCATGGTTTTGAATAAGAAGGAGAAGGAATATAAAATATGGCCTGCAATAACAAAAGGATAAGAGGGGGCAAAGGTAAGAAAAATACTGCCCGCCAACAGCAACAAGGTACCCAATCGCACCGCGCGGGTATTGCCGATCTTATGAATAAAAGCAAGCGCCAGCGGCTGCAGTAAAATACAAACCGTGCCGGAGACGGTGGTGAGAAAGGTGATCTCGGCGGCGCTCATCCCCTTGGCTTCGGCAAAGAACAGCGTATTGATGGCCATATAAAACATCAAGTCATTGGAAAGACCCATAAACCACGGCAATATGCTTACCGTATATTGGGCTTTTCGCAGTTTGCGCGGGTCTTTGGAGACCAAATGATCCATATCCATTGTTTTCCCCTCTTTCTTTATTCTTCCCCATTATACACCTCTTTACCGATTTGTAAATAATCGTATAAGGTGCTCTTACCATATCTTGAAAGTGATGCTAAACGAAAAAAATATAAAAAAACGATGGAAAATCGACAAATCCACCTTGCAAAATCAAATTTTTTCTTATATAATTAAAGAGTATATTTTATAAAAAGGAGAAACGAATTATGAAAATGAAAAAAATTCTCGCAATCGTTTTAGTTCTGGCTATGATGCTGATGACCCTCACCTCTTGCGGCGGTACCGCAATGACCATGGGTACCGGCGGGTCTTCCGGTACTTACTACGGCTTCGGCAGTGTTTTGGGTCAGTACATCAAGAATCACGCAGGTATTGAAGTGACCGCAGTTGCTACCGACGGTTCCAAGGCCAACATTCAGGGTATCGATGTAGGCAACTATCAGTTGGCTACCGTGCAGTCTGACGTTTTGGCTTACGCTTGGGCAGGCACCGGCACTTTTGAGAAAGACGGCAAGATCGATTCCTTCCGTGTTGTTGCAGGTCTGTATGCAGAAGCAGTTCAGCTGTTGACCATGGATTCCGAGATCAAGACCGTTGCCGATCTGAAGGGCAAGAAGGTTTCCATCGGTGCTCCCGGTTCCGGTGTTTACTTCAACGCCATCGACGTTTTGGGTGCTGCAGGCTTGACCGAGGCAGACATTGTTCCCCAGTATCAGTCCTTTGCAGACAGTGCTGATGCACTGAAGGACGGCAAGATCGATGCCGCTTTCATCGTTGCAGGTGCTCCCACCCCCGCAATCACCGAGCTTTGCACCACCAATAAGGCCGCTCACCTGCTGCCCATCGACGGTGCTTTAGCCGACAGCCTGATCAACAAAGAAGGCTCCTTCTACACCGCTTACACCATCCCCGCCGGTACCTATGACAACCAGGCTGAGGATATCACCACCATCACCGTTAAGGCTACTCTGATCGTTGATAAGAACGCTTCCGAGGATGATGTTTACAAGCTGACCGCTGCCATTTTCGACAATGTGGAAGCCATCACCAACGAGCACGCCAAGGGTGCTGAATTGACCATTGAGAACGCCACCTCCGGTATGGCCGCTCCCTTCCACAAGGGCGCCGCAAAATACTTTGCTGAAAAGAACGTGACCGTTACTGCAGAGTAAACTCATCATTCAGTCTTAAAAATGGCTGCGATGAAACCATCGCAGCCATTTCCCTTGTATTCATCGAATAAATTCATTTAGAAGGAGGTACTTCTTTGGCATTCTTTGACAAGTTTAAGAAAAAAGCCGCAGATCCCGCCGTGGATGAACCCATGGATCTGGATTCTGTGATGAAAAAGTATGACCGAGAGTCCAACACCCGTGTGTGGGAAGGGGTTCCCAAGATCATTGTGAACTGCGTTTTGGCAACCTTCTCCCTCTTTTGTTTATATGTAACCTTGGTTGCCAGTTGGCTGGATCAGATCCGTCTGACCTCTTTTATGGCATTCATTGTATTGATCGGCTTTTTGGTCTTCCCTGCTAAAAAGGGCAAGCAAAAAGTAAACCATATCCCTTGGTATGATATTCTTATTATGGTATTGGGGACGGCATCCTTCCTCTATTTCACCTTTAATGCCATGAATATCATTCAGCAGGGTGCACGGCTTGAGACCTACCAGATCCTCATCGGCGTGATCGGCATTCTCACCTTGGCGGAGCTTTGCCGCAGATGTGTGGGGCTTCCCATTTTGATCGTTGCCGGAACCTTGGTGGTCTATGCGCTGACCTTCGGTCTCACCAACCCCTCCTTTATGGGGCGGTTGAACCTGCTGGTTTCTCAATTATTCTACTCGGTGGAAGGCATCTTCTCCACCCCCGTAAATGTATGCTCTAAATTCATCGTTGTGTTTATCATCTTCGGTGCCTTTTTGGAGCGAAGCGGCATTGCCGATTTCTTCATTCAGATCGCCAATGCCTTTGTGGGCGGCTTTTCCGGCGGTCCTGCAAAGGTTGCGGTTGTGGCCAGTGCCTTGGAGGGTATGGTCTCCGGCTCCTCGGTTGCCAACACCGTTGGCTCCGGTTCGGTCACCATCCCCCTGATGAAGCGCACCGGCTATAAGCCTGAATTTGCCGCCGCAGCCGAAGCTTCTGCTTCCACCGGCGGTCAGATCATGCCCCCCATTATGGGTGCCGCCGCCTTCCTGATGGCCGCCAACTTGGGTCTGCCCTACAGCGAGATCATCGTTTGCGCCATCTTGCCCGCCGTTCTTTACTTTGCAGGCGTGTTTATTTCGGTCCATTTGGAAGCGAAAAAAGAGGGGCTTCGGGGTCTTTCCCGCGAGGAGCTTCCTCCCATCAAACCGCTTCTTAAAAAGGTTTATCTGTTGCTCCCCTTGATCCTCTTGATCTATCTTGTGAGCAGCAATACCTTTACCATTCAGTATTCCGCCGCTATTTCTATTGTTGCAGTGGTTGTGGTCAGCCTTTTCAACAAAGAAAATCGCATCACCCCCATGCGGATCTTTGAATCCCTGGCAGGCGGTGCGCAAGGAATGATCACGGTAGCGGTGGCCTGCGGTGTCGCCGGAATCGTTGCAGGTACCATCACTATGACCGGCCTTGCCAACAAGATCCTGACCGGCATTGTGACCATCGCGGGCAATCAGGTGATCATCGCCCTGTTCCTTACCATGCTTTGCTGTATCATTTTGGGTATGGGCGTTCCCACCACCGCAAACTACTGCATTATGGCCGCTACCTGCGCTCCCATCCTGATGAGAATGGGCGTGCCCGCATTGGCCGCACACTTCTTTGTGTTCTACTTCGGCATTGTGGCAGACCTGACTCCGCCTGTTGCGTTGGCCGCATACGCAGGCGCCGCCATCGCGCAAGCCAATCCCATGAAAACGGCTGTGACCTCCACCAAGCTTGCCATCGGTGCATTCATTGTGCCTTATGTTTTCGCCATGAGCCCCGAGATGCTCTTTATCGATGCTACCTTCTTGGATGTGGTGCTGATCAGCATTACCGCATTGATCGGTATTTTTGCGGTGTCTGCCGCATTGGAAGGCTGGCTGCTGCGAGATATGGCTTGGTATGAAAGAATCATCAGCGCCGCAGGCGGACTGATGCTGATCATTCCCGGTCTTGTGACCGATCTGATCGGCGTCGGAATGGTTGCCGTTGTTTTTGTCTTTCAGATCATCAAAAGAAACCAGCATAAAGCACTGGCTTGATTTCATAAAAACACCCGCTTCAAAAGGGCAGTCCATTTTGAAGCGGGTGTTTTTTAATATTTCAGATACGGCTTTTCGTCTAAATAGCGGTCAATCAGTTTTTGAAGCCCTTTCATATCCGGCTCGGATACCAAAATGTTATAAAAATTGGAGGGGCTGTAGGTATAATACTTACTTGTGAAAGTAAAGGGATCATAGGCCTTATTGATGCTCATATCATCGCAGAAGAGATAATTCTGCCCCTCTGCCCTCACACCGGTAATGGCACAGAAGGTCATCAGGGTGGTGATATAGCCGGTGAGCATATTGGGGTGATAACCGTCTTTCTCACTCTTGCTGATGATAAAACTGTTTTTATTGTACTCTTGAGTTGCATCGGGGACGGCGGTCTTACCGTTGACCACATCCACCACCAAGGCGCCCCAATCCACAACGGTAACGCCCTTTTCCGCCAGTTCCTTTAACTGCATTACGCGGGGAAAGGAATTAAAGTGGGCATTGCTGTGCTCCAAATAAACAAACTTCACATTGGGGTTCGCTTCTTGAAAAACCCTCATTACCTTTTCCACCCACTCCAAAGAGTCGGGCTGACCGCTCCCCTCCTGAATCACCACATAATCAAAATTGCGGTCGGTAAGATAGGAAAGGTGATCCACACCGTCGCACCCGCGGTCGGCATTACAGTTTCCGCCGAAGGTCTGCGCCAAGGTATGACCGCCGAAGGTCCAGTTGGTCACCTCAACTTCAATGCCGTTTTCTTTGCAAAGTTGATAGAAAAAGCCGTGGTCGTTGCTTCGCTTTTCCTGTGTCAGCACCGTTTGCTTTTTTTCCAACACGGTCTTGCCAAAATAAGTAAATGAATTTCCAACAAAAATAATCTTTTTACCCTCTAACACCTGCACATCTCCTTTTTTACACCCACTCATTAACCCGAGAAAAGTAGCTAAAATCATCAAGACTGCAATCACTCGTCTCATTGGAACCCCTCCTTCTTTTCACATATTATACAGAACCTGTTCCCATTTGTAAAGAATAGCGAAAAATAGGGTTGCACCAATTTTAAAAGTATGGTAAAGTAAGAGGGGGTGAAGAATATGGAACTACTACAGTTAAAATATTTTTTTGACAGTGCCAAAACCGAAAGCTTTGCCAAAACGGCGGAAAAATATATGGTACCCGCTTCTTCGGTTTCTGCCTCCATTAAACGGTTGGAGCAGGAATTGGATTGCAAGCTCTTTGACCGCACCAGCAATCGGGTGGTGCTCAACGACAACGGAAAGCGGTTACAGCAATCCCTTTGCGTGGTTTTTGACGAATTGGAGCAAGCCACCGATGCCCTTTCCCACCAAACGGCAGACGATCGGCACATTAACCTCTTGGTGACCGCCATTCGGGGACGGATCACCGATTATATTATTGAGTTCAAGGAAAAATACCCCAACATCAAATTCAATACCGTCTTTAACTTTGACGAAACAGACCCCGAAAAATACGAGGTCATTATTGATGTGGCGGAAAACAAGGATAAATATCCCGATTATGAGCAGTTTGAGCTTTGCACCCATCGGATCTACTTCCGCGCCTCTGCCAACCATCCCTTGGCGGGTCGGTCGCTGACGGTCAAGCAGCTTTGCAACCAGCCCTTTGTGAGCATGGGAGATGAAAGCCATATGGAAAAAATACTGCTGCAGACCTGCAAGCGGGCGGGATTTACCCCCAACATTGTGGCAGAAAGTAACGACACGCTCTGCTACCGCAAATTTGTGGAAGCGGGAGTCGCTTTAGGATTAGGGCGGGAATATCTGTCCAACGACGGGCAACGCCATAAAATGGTCAATCTGGATGTGGTTGACTTTAATGAGCGGCAAACCGTTTGCGGATATTATAAGAAAAGCGCCGCCTACGGCAACATTCAAAACTTCATTGAGTTCTTAAAAAAGAAAGCATTTTAACAGAAAACACCGCCCTTGCCGTCGGCAAGGGCGGTGTAATTTTACTCAAATCGAATTAAATAGGTAGAGAAATTGGGAATGTTCAGATGGAGGGTTGCGGTATTTGCAAAATAGGTCTCTTTCCAGACGGGCTCCATATCGTGGGTCTCATCCAGCAGGTAAACGGTGGCGGTCTTGCCGGCAAATTCCTTCAGTTCAAGAGTCACTTCCTTGGCAGGTACTTCGTCATCATCGTTGAAATGCGCCAGCATAACAGCAGAGCCGCTTTCTCCCACCGCGGCGCAACTGTAAAGGTTATCTCCTTGCGTCTCCGCTTTGACGGCTGTGCCCAGTTTATACAGTTCATTGAACATCTTAAAGGGGTAATAGCCCTTTAAGCAAACATTGTATTGAAAAGGAGCAAACATTCCGTTCATTCCGCAGGGGCGCGCGTCATAATACATCAGCATATCAAGAGGCAGATTTTGGCAAGCGCACATATGACCCGCAATAAAAGCGGCACCCTTAAGCTCCTTTTCCTTCCGCAAGGAATAGGCCCATTCCTCCCCACGGAAGGAGCGGACATAATTCCATTCATTCAAAATGCTCTCGGTTTCGGTATAACCGTATTCATCCAGCAGTTCGCGGATCTTTATGACCCGTTCAACAGTTTTTTCAACGGTAGCGCCATAGACATGCCAAGAGAAGAAATCCAAGGGTGCGCCCAATGCCAAAAAGCCTCTCAGCCAATCCCAATTATTTGTGCGCGCCAAGGCGGGGCCGCCGATCTTCAGATGAGGGAAGCAGGTCTTTAAGTGATTGGCGGTGATTTTATACAGTTCATAGAATTGCGCCGCGGTGCCGCCCCAAGTGCGCTTATGGGTGGCATCATCGGGATCCAGATCCGGCTCATTCCAGATCTCCCAATACTCAATATTATAACGGAAGCCCTCTGCCCAGCCCTCGGTATAATGACGGATGATATGCTCGCAGATCACTGCCCATTTATGAAAATCCTTGGGCGGCAGGGTACCGTACTTTTTAATCCCGTGTTCGATCTTGGCGCCAAGGCGATAAAAGCAATGACCGAGGGTTGCTTCCATTACCCGCATATATTCATCGGTCATAATAAAATCATAGGAAGCCGGATCATAAGGGTCGGCATCAAAATCGGTAAAAATGTTATGAACATCCACTGTATGCTCTCCACCGTAGGTGGACCAAAAGGCGGCATCGTGGTTACGCATATAGGGAATTCCTGCATCAATAAAAAGCTGCAGATTGCTGATCCGCTGATCTGCGGCAAACTTGTGGACAGGGCCGTTATTGACCGCGTGCATGGGTTTGACCTTGCCGGTTTTGGCAGTAAAGTCTACGGTAATCTTATTCATTGTTCTTCTCCTTTTTAATTAATACATATGCAAAAACAAGGAACAACACACTAATGATCGAAACCACCTGCTGAGCATAAAGCGGGATACCGAACAGGCGGTTTCCGTTGCCTTGGATATAGGACACCAAGGGGCTTGCCGCAAGGGTTGCCAAAAAGCCTGCCACCCCTGCCGCCGCCTGACAAATGGCCAGCGCATCGGAGCGCTGTTCGGCGGGGGCGTAATCAAAGACCAGATTGATCATGGCGCTGTTCACCCCGCCCAGCGCAATACCGTGAAGCAAAATATAAAGGGTATAGAACACCACACCGGTAGCAGGCGCGGCAAAGCCCATACAAACATAGCCCACTGCCAGCACCAGCATACTCCGCTTCACCATCGCCGAAAAGGAGGTGCGATCGGCATAGCGACCCCAAAACTTGGAGGCGGCAATACGGGAAACACTGCCCACAATGCCGAGGGCGGTGATCAGCTTCAGGCTGAATGCCATTTCATGGATCAGGTAGGTTCCGTAAAAGGGCGTGGCACAATAAGTGGAGATATAATACAGCACAAAGACCGCCGCCACCCGAAGGATCTTTTTATTTTTCAGCAGGATCTTAACATTTTGGAGGGTATTCTTCTTTTCCGCTACAGGCAAGGGTTTTTCCACCGTGAACACCATAGAAGCGGTATGCAAGACAGTGAGCACCAAAAGCACTACCGCCGAAAGAATAAAAGCGGTGCGGATCTCCCCTTTTTCGGCAAAATGATCCACCACAGCGCCCATCCCGAAGGAAAAGGCCATCCCCGCCAGCAAGGAAACGATCTCCTTATTGGCGGTGAAGCTTCCCCGCTGACGGTCATCCACCAAGGACATCAGCCAGTTGATCTTTTTGGGATGCGCCAAATAATAAGTAAGATATGCCAAAAAGATGGTGGCGATAAACAGGCCGATCTTTAGGTTTTTACTGCCGCCGCCAAGGGGGATCACATACAGCAATAAAAACAAAACCTGATTGACAATACTTAAAACAACCACAAAGGGCTTTTGACGCTTGGGATGAAGGGGCACCGAAAGCAGTTGAAAGAGGCATCCCAGCGAGATCATAGAAGAGAGAATGCCGGTCAGGCTATCACTCATCCCCAGCTCGGCGGTAAGGGTTGCCAAGAAGGAGCCTGCCACCAAAAGATGAAGCAGGTGCTCAAAAGCCGCCTCCAATATATACATCCACCGCCCAAAGCGGTAGTTTTTTTCTGTTTGTTCCATTGTTTATTTCACCTCACCGAAATGGTAACACAGCAAAAATGAAAAAGCAACGAAATCGGTTCCGAAACTTTTTCGAAAATATTGCAAAGCGCATCAGGGCGCGCTATAATAAAGGAAAGTGAGGTGTTGGGTATGACCATGCGGGAATTGGCAAAGATTGCCAATGTTTCGGTCTCCACCGTAAGCAAAGCCTTTCGGGATGCAGAGGATGTGAGCGAAGAGACCAAGGAGCGGATCTTTTCCATTGCAAAAGAGCAGGGCTGCTACGGGCAATATTACAAAGGAAAATTCCATAAGCCCATTATTGCGGTGCTCTGCCCCGAGCTGCGCAGTGCTCATTATGTTGATTATTTAGAGCGTCTTCAGGCGGTTATTCGGGAAAAGGGCGGGATCGCCCTGATCTCCACCTATGAATTTGAAGCGGAAGAGCAAGCGGAATTGATCGAGTATTATGCTTCCTATTTACAGGTAGACGGCTTGATCATCTTGGGATTAAAGACCCCCTTAAAAAAGGCTTACCGCATTCCCATTGTTTCTTTGGGCAACAAGGCGGTGCACAACACCGATACGGTGTACACCGATCTTTCGGTTCCCATTGGAGAAGCGGTAAAGCATTTAGTTGAGTTGGGGCACAAGCACATTGCTTTTTTAGGGGAAAGCAAGACCCGCAGCAAAGAACAGTTTTTCACCGAAGCGGCAAAGGAATACGGTGCCGCTTATTCCCTCTATATCAGCGAAAACCGCTTTGAGCAGGCAGGAGAAGACGGGGCGCGGCGGCTTTTGAAGCAGGCGGAACGCCCCACCGCCCTTCTTTGCGCCTATGATTACATCGCCTTCGGAGCGATGAAATACCTGAAGAAAAAAGGCTATTCCATCCCTGCGGATTTTTCGGTGATCGGCATGGATAACATTGCCCAAACGGAATACTTAGACACGGCGCTCACCACCATCGACAGCGCCACCGACGAGGTTTGCCGCATTGCTTGGGAACTTCTGCAAAAGAAGCAACAAAACGAATATTACCGTCTGCAACGGCAGATCACCGTTACAGGGCGTCTGATCCTGCGGGAGACCACCGCAATCGCCAAAAATTCCACTGAAAATTCGTCAAAATAAACAAATATTTTTGTTTTACATAGATTATACTTGTATTATCCGACCGATTGAGGTACAATAAAAAAAAGGCGTTTTTTCAAAACGCCCGAAAAGGAGTCCAATATGCCTACATCAGCAACCTTCAAGTATGAAACCAAACGTAAAAATCTTTATCTGCGGGTAGCCCGCGGTCATTTTGCCATCGGCAATCGCCACAGCAATTATTACATTGATGTGGTGGCACAGAAATCCCGTTTATCGGAAGCCAAGGCCACCGCAGAAGAACTGCGCTCTTACTTCTATCACACCACGGTGGTGGACACCATCCTTTGCTTGGACGGTACCGAGGTGATCGGCACCTGCTTGGCAGATCAGCTGACCAAAGCCGATTACATCAATATGAATGCCCATAAGACCATCTATGTGGTGACCCCTGAAACCAACAGCAATCAGTTGATCTTCCGCGATAATATCGTGCCTATGATCCAAGGAAAGAATGTGTTACTGCTGGCGGTTTCCGTTTCTTCCGGCAGAACGGTGGAAGCGGCCATGGATGCGGTGCAATACTACGGTGGTAAAGTGGCAGGCGTTGCCGCCATCTTCTCCTCGGTGGAAAAATGCAGAGACTTCCCTGTTTATTCCGCCTTTGATCCCAAGGACCTTTCGGATTACCACAACTATCCTTCCAACGATTGCCCCTTATGCAAAGAGGGCAAAAAGATCGATGCGCTGATCAATTGCCACGGTTTCTCAAAATTATAAGAAATAAAAAAGGACATCCGCGGATGTCCTTTTTTTATTACAAATTGGAATGGAGACTGTAGCGATCCTCCAGCTTCAGCAATTCTTTTTGCATGGCGTGGTTGATCCGCACAATGCGAATTCTAAGATACAAAATACCGAAGATCAGCAGGATCAGCGCGCCCACCGCCACAAAGGGGATATGGATCAGCGCAAGGCTTCCCACCCACAGAAGAAGAACCCCCAAAGGCAGACCGACGCAAAGGGCGATCAGCAAAAGCCCCCCTTTTTTCTTACGGTATTTTTGGAGCACCTCTTCCCGCTCCTTTTGGTAACGCTCAAAAACTTCGTCTCTCATATTATGTAAACCACCAAAAAGAATTCACCCTGCTCAATTATGGGCAGGGTGAAAATTATGTAAACTTACAGGATGATTTCGCCCTGCGCATCCCGAGGCAGAGCCACAGCGTTGGCTTCATCGGTATCGATATGCATAGCATCGGCAAACTTGGGGGAAACGCGGATCACGGTAGCACCGAAGGTTACTTCGCGCTCGCCTTCCACCTTGACGGAAACCACTTGACCGTCTTTCACGCCAAGCTTTTCGGCGGTTTCGGGGATCATATGGATATGACGCTGAGCGGCGATCACGCCTTCTTCCAGCACGATCTCTCCGCAGGGACCCTTCACGGTCACAGCGCCGCTGCCCTTTACATCACCGCTCATACGGATGGGAGCGGAAACACCCAAGGTACGGGCATCGGTCAAAGAAACTTCCACCTGATTTTCAGGTCTGGTGGGACCCAGAACACTCACATTACCGATGGACTTTTTGGGACCGACCAGCTCCACGCGCTCCTCGCAGAGGTACTGACCGGGCTGAGAAAGTTCACGCTTCTCGGTGAGGGTTGCCCCCTTACCGAACAGGATCTCAACGGCTTCTTGAGTCAAATGCACGTGACGTGCAGACATTTCAACTAAAATTTTCATTTTCTTCATCCTCCTATAGATTTCTGTTAATATTTTACATCAATCCATATAAATTTTCAACCCTTAAATATTGAAAATACTGCTATAATGTGGTAAAATAACTTTTAATATGGATTATTATGCAAGGAGGACCAATCCTATGGCTCAAAAATATTATCTGACCACCGCCATTGCCTATACCTCTGCCAAGCCTCATATCGGAAACACCTATGAGATCGTTTTGGCAGATGCCATCGCGCGCTTTAAGCGGATGCAGGGCTATGACGTGTGTTTTCAGACCGGCACCGATGAGCACGGCGAAAAGATCCAGCTGAAAGCCGAGGCCGCCGGTATTACACCCCAAGCTTATGTAGATAACGTGGCAGGTGAGATCAAGCAGATCTGGGATCTGATGAACACCACCTATGACCGCTTCATCCGCACCACCGATCCCATGCACGAAAAGAAGATCCAGCAGATCTTCAAAAAGCTCTATGAGCAGGGCGACATTTATAAAAGCGAATACGAAGGAATGTATTGCACCCCCTGCGAATCCTTCTTTACCGAATCCCAGTTGGTGGACGGCAAGTGCCCCGACTGCGGCAGAGAAGTGCATCCCGCCAAGGAGGAGGCTTATTTCTTCAAGCTCTCCAAATATGCCAAAAAATTGGAAGAGCATATTGAAAACCATCCCGAATTCATCTGGCCCCCTGCCCGTAAAAATGAGATGATCAATAATTTCATCAAACCCGGTCTGCAGGATCTTTGCGTGTCCAGAACCTCCTTTAACTGGGGGATTCCCGTGGACTTTGATCCCGGCCATGTGGTTTATGTGTGGATCGATGCCCTTTCCAACTATATCACCTTCGCAGGCTATGATCCCGAAGGCAACCACAGCGAAGGCTATAAGCATTATTGGCCCGCCGATATGCACCTGATCGGAAAAGACATTGTGCGGTTCCACACCATTTATTGGCCTTGCATTCTGATGGCTTTGGGTGAGCCTCTGCCCAAGCAGGTATTCGGTCATCCTTGGCTGATTATGAGTGACGGAAAGATGAGCAAATCCAAAGGAAACGTGCTTTATGCCGATGATCTGGTGGATCTCTTCGGGGTCGATGCGGTGCGTTACTTTGTGCTCCACGAAATTCCTTACGCCACCGACGGTATCATTTCCTATGAGTTGATGATGGAGCGGATCAATGCAGATCTTGCCAATATTTTGGGCAATCTGGTCAACCGCACCGTTTCCATGACCAATAAATACTTCGGCGGTGAGGTGCGCACCCCCGCCGCAGAAACCGAGCTGGATAAAGATCTCAAAGCCGTGGCTTTGGAGACTGCCGGCAAGGTGGAAGCTCATATGGACGAGATGCACATTGCAGATGCCATTGACGATATCTTTACCCTTCTGCGCCGTGCCAACAAGTATGTAGACGAAACAGAGCCTTGGATCTTGGGCAAGCCGGAAGGAGACCATGAGCGTCTTGCAACGGTTCTCTATAACCTTTTGGAGTCCATTCGCATTGCCGCCACCCTCTTAAAGCCCTTTATGCCCGAAACCGCCGAGAAGATCTTTGCACAGATCGGTTGCGGCGATCAGGCATTGGAGGATGCCAAAGAGTTCGGCAAGCTGACCGCCAAGCAGGTAGGCAAGCCTGAAATCCTCTTTGCACGCATTGACATTCCCAAGAAATTGGAGGAGATCAAGGCGGCAAAAGAAGCCAAAGAAAAAGCAGAAGCCCCCAAGAAGGAAGAAAAAACAGAGGGCATTGCCACCATCGGCATCGACGATTTTGCCAAGGTTGCCCTGCGGGCGGCCAAGATCCTTTCCTGTGAGCCCCTGCCCAAGAGCGATAAGCTTTTGGTGATGAAGATCAACAACGGCAACGGTGAAAAGCAGGTGCTCTCCGGCATCGCTCAATACTACAAGCCTGAAGAATTGATCGGCAAGACCGTGATTTTGGTGGATAACCTTGCGCCTGCCAAGCTGCGGGGTACCTTGAGCGAAGGAATGCTCCTTGCCGCCGACAGTAAAGACGGCGTAAAAGTGATCTTCCTGGATGATTCCTTGGAAGCGGGTGCGGTGATCCGATGATCGACGTACACGCCCATTTAGACGATGTTCGTTTCGACGAAGATCGGGAACAAGTGATTGCGCAATTAAGAGCCGCCGGTATTCGGCGGCTCATCAATTCCGGTTGCTCGGGAGAAGCCTGCAAGGCGGCGGTGAAATTGGCGGAGAACCACGATTTTATCTACGCTTCGGTAGGGATCTATCCCCACGATGTGGCTGAATTGGAGCAAGGCGGAATGGAAGCGCTTCGCGCTTTGGCCAAGCACCCCAAGGTAGTTGCCATCGGGGAGATCGGCTTGGACTATTATTATGACACCGCCGAAAAAGACCTGCAGAAAAAGTGGTTCCACGCTCAATTGGAGCTGGCAGAGGAGCTTGGTCTGCCTGTGGTGATCCACAGCCGCGATGCCATGCGGGATACCTTGGATATCTTAAAGGAGCATCCCAACAATACCGGCATTTTCCATTGCTACAGCGGCTCGGCAGAGACCCTCAAAGAGGTGGTCGCCTTGGGCTGGTCCATTTCTATGGGCGGTGTGGTGACCTTCAAAAATGCACGGGTAGCCAAAGAGGTGGCGGCGGCAGTCCCTGCCCATCGGCTGATGCTGGAGACCGATAGCCCCTATCTTGCCCCCACCCCCTATCGGGGCAAGCGCAATTCTGCCCTTTATCTTCCCGAGGTAGCAAAGTGCATTGCGGAGATCCGCGGCACCACCCCCGAAGAAATTGAGCGGATCACCGATGAAAATGCAATGAGAATGTTCAAAATGAACTAAAGTAATATTACACCAAAAAACGGTGCTGTATCCTAAGATACAGCACCGTTTTTTAATATCCGCGTGTTTGCAGATCGTGAACTAATTGCACATAGAATTCCCGCACATCGAAGCCGGAAATATTCTCCCGCCAAAGGTCGATCACATCGGCATGGCTGATGCCGCGGCGGCCGCGGGGCTCCACTGTTTTTAAGTGCCCCCAAGCGGCGGAACGGGTATCCACCAAGCCGTCGTTTGCCTTACTGAATGCCTTCACCAAAAGATAAGTATAATTCAAAGGAAAAGGTGCAGAGAAACAATTCCGCATCCGCGAGACCACGCTTTGATACCAAACAGCGGGGTGGTCGGGAACTGCCTCATTAAAAGCACTGCAATGCTCGGCGGTGAGGTCTTTGACCGCGCCCAAAAAGTCGGCATCCTTCTCCCCCAAATGCGCCAAGGTATTATTATAACTTGCGGCGATACGATTGCGGAGGGAAACAGGCACCCGCTTCAGCAGGTAATCGGCAAAGGAGCAACCCCGATGCGGGGTATTCACGGTAGTCAGGGAGGCGATATGCTCCCCCATCCCCAGCGCAGTGATACAATAGCGGGAATCCAAGCCGCCCTTGGAATGGGCGATGATATTAACCTTTTCGCAGCCGGTTTCTTCAAGGATCCTTTGGATCCGTTCCTTTAGTTCTTCCCCGCATTCCGCAACCGTTGCGGCGGAGCGCTGCTCTCCGTAATAGATCTCGGCACCGTTGCGCTTTAAGGTTGCGGGGATCCTGCCCCAATAATTAAAGAAGCGCTGATCCCGAAAGAAGACTCCGTGCACCAACAAAATGGGATAGCGGGTCTTGCAATAGGCATTTTCTGCCCGTGCTTGCTCCCAATCTTCCCGATCCCATTCCTCCAAGTATTCCCGCCCGATCCGACGGGCAACCCCCAAGGAGACCCAAAAATTGAGCCAAGGCACCCACCAAAACAGAAGCAACAGGATCCGATGGCGCATACGCAGTTGGGAGGAGCGAAAAGCCGCCCGCAAAATCCCACTCAACAGGATGGGTGCCAAAAGAATCTGACTCAAGAACAGATGAACAATGCGGTACCAAACAGGCTCCCCCGCCATCAAAAAGAAAGCGGGAACAGCCAATAAAGAGTTGGCCAAGGAAAGCCAAGCAAAGCTTCTTAATGAAAACCGCCCTCTTGCCAAGGCCTTCAGCCGCTTGGGAGAGCGAAGGGCGGGCAGAGGCAAAAGTACTGCCCACAGATAAACGGCAACAGCCGCCGCCCAAAACCAAAAACTGCCGATGACGGGGCCGCGCAAAAGCGACCGGATCACCAGCAGATTGGAGATCAGGAAGATTCCTGCAATATGAAGCACGGCGGCAAGCACCGTGCCCAGCGAAACGCGCGCCTTCATCCCTTATTTCCGATGGGCGCCGATGGCGCTTTCCGCATTTTGCAACAAGGTGAGCAAGGAGGTGGCGAAGAGGGGGTATTTTGCCCGCAAGGTCTCTTCATCCATTTGGGGAACCTCAACAGATTTCAGCAATTGCTGAATTTCCGTTTCAAGGGTCTTCATCTGCGCATCTGCCATCAGACCATAGGTATCGATAGAGGCGCCGAAATAGGTTTGAGGGTTTTCCTCATTTCCGTTATACAGACGGCGGAACATTTGATATACACTTAATTGAAGGTACATAGAAACCTTTTGGATCAAGTCTTTATTGCCGACGGTACCCAAAAGATCTTCCACCACGGTGACGGAATTGCAGATCAGCTTCTTATTCAGCACCGGCAAAAGGCTGCCTGCACCACGATTTCCCTGCCCTGCGGCATCTTCATCGGGCACCTCCTCCAAGAGGATGGCAGACCCATTTTTTTCCAGCGAGCGACCCAGCAGATAATCCACCGAAACGCCATAGAAATCGGCGGCACGCACCAAAAAAAGTAAGCCGCATTCCCGAATTCCCTTTTCATAATGAGACAGCAACGCTTGGGAGACCCCCAATGCCTCTGCCGCCTTTTTTTGAGAGATCCCCGCCTCTTTGCGCAGGTGGGTCAATACTCTGGGAAAATCCGAAATTGCCATGGTTTCTTCCTCCAAAAAGGGATAAAAAAATTGAGTCCTAAAACTCACAACATATATATTATATTAAATTTCGCCGCCAAAGTCAACGGATTTTGAGCAATTAAAAAAAGTTTGGTCAATCCTACAAAGTATAAAAAATTGCGGTGCTTCTGTTGATATTGATCGCAAAATATGCTACACTAAAATCAAGGAAGGATCCAAAGGATCTTCCTTTGGATCCTTCAAAATTTCAATCAAGAAGGAGTGACCTCTATGAAGATGACCTATGTGACGAAGAAATTGAGCCTTTCCGACAAAGAAAAACTGCTTGTGGAACGCAAGATGGCAAAGCTCGATAAATTCTTTACAGAGGAGGCCACTGCCGCGCTGACCTTTACGGTGGCGCGGGAGGAAGTAACGGTTGAAGTGACGGTGAAGGATCACGGGATGATCTTCCGCGGCGAGCGCAGTGCGGTCGATAAGATGATGGCATTGGATGAGATCATTGATCTGATCATTCGTCAGGTACGCAAGAATAAGACCCGCCTTTCCAAGACTCTCTATGAAGAGATGCCCGATTTCGATCCTTGGGATGAGGGCGAAGAGGACTACAATCTGGTGAAAACCAAAGAGATCTTCCTGCGCCCCATGGATCTGGACGAGGCCATTATGCAGATGAACCTTTTGGATCATAACTTCTTTATGTTCTTGGACAGCGAGACCGACAAGGTCAGCGTAGTCTACCGCCGCAAGGACGGGCAATACGGGCTGATCCGAAGTGAAAACTGATGAAAATATACACTGCCGAGTGTCCTTTTGGACACTCGGCAGTTTTTGCTTTTACAGGGTCAAAACCACTTTTCCCACATTTTCGCCCCGCTCCAAAATCGCGTGGGCTTCCTCGGCTTGCGCCATAGGCAAAACCTTATAGATCGACGGCTTGATGGTGCCATCCTCAATTTTAGGCCAGACCCGCTCCACCAGCTCTGCCAACAGCGCCGCCTTAAAGGCAGGGGTGCGGTTGCGCAGCATACTGCCCACCAAATGCAGACCCTTGGTCAGCAAGGGGCGCAGGAGAAGATTGGTTTCGGTGCCTGCCAAAGTAGAGATCACCACCCAATAGCCGCCCCGCGCCATATAGGGCAGGCTTTTGCCCAAGGTCTCTCCGCAAAGGCAGTCCATCGACACGCTGACGGGAGTTCCTTTTTGCTCTTCTTGGGCAAGAACCTCCGCCACATCCTCTTTGGAAGAATTGATCACCACATCGGCGCCCAAGGGCTTGATCTTTTCGGCGATTTCATCGGAGAGCACCGAGGTGATCACCCTTGCCCCGAAGGCTTTTGCCAAGGGGATGGCAACCGAAGCCAAGCCGCTGGCACCTGCGGGGATAAAAGCAGTCTGCCCCGCTTCCAAATGCCCCTCAATGAACAAGTTCAGATAAGAGGTGGCATAGGCTTCGGGCAAAGCGGCCGCCTCCACCATGGAAAGTCCTTTTGGAACGGGCATCAGCATATCGCTCTTTACTGCCACATACTCTGCATAGCCGCCACCGCCCAAAAGGGCGCAGACCCCATCGCCCACCTTCCATTTGGTGACCGCAGAACCCACTTCCGCGATCTCCCCTGCAATCTCCAGCCCCATCCATTCGGGGCAGCCTGCGGGAGAGGGGTATTTCCCCTGCCGCTGTAGCAGATCGGCACGGTTCAATGCGGCGGCGCGGATCTTGACCAACACCTCATCCTCGCGGATCACGGGATCGGGCACCTCGCTCCACACCAAGTTTTTTTGATCATCTACCAGCATTGCTTTCATATCAATCGGTTCCTTTCATTGAGAGCGTTCTTCCACCATCGATCAGATAGACTTGACCGGTGATAAACCTTGCCTTATCCGACACCAAAAAGGCAACCAGATCGGCAATGTCCTGCGCGGTGCATTTTTCGCCCAGCAGGTTGGTTTCAAGGGCGCGGTGATCACCGCCGGATTCCCCGGGACGCATCACAATGCCGGGCGCCACGCTGTTTACATTGATCTTATAAGGTCCCAGTTCCTTTGCCAAGGCACGGGTCAAAGACATCACCCCGCCTTTGGAGGCGGCATAATCACAGCATTTCTCCAAACCGTTGACCCCTACTGCCGAGGAGAAATTGATGATCTTTCCCCCCTCGCCCTGCTTGATCATAATGCGGGCGGCGGCACGGGATGCCCAAATGGCACCATATAAATTCACCTTCAAAACACGGTCGATCACATAGTCTTCCTGCTCCGCCAGAGGCCGGTATTTGGCTTCGGGGCCCGCAATTCTGGCGCTTCCGCCTGCAATATGGATCATCATATCCAATCTTCCGAAATCCTCTGCCGCCTGATTGATGGCGGCATCAATGCTCTTGGATTCCGCAACATCCGCCACATAGCTTTTAGCGGTGCCGCCCATTTGAGTGATTTCCTGCACCACTTTATCAAGGGTTGCTCGGTTCATATCGCAAGCGGCAATACAAACGCCCTCTTTAGCAAGGGTCAATGCGGTTTGGCGTTCCATCGGGCAGATCGCCGAAAGCGTGGGCTACCGTAATCTCTATCATTTTTCAAAGATGTTTCGCATCTATAACGGGGTTTCCCCCACCGAATATGCCCGTGCTACTCGCGGGGCAAAAAAATAAAAGCGCCAAAGGCGCTTTTATTTTTTTATTCGATGGAAGTAACCGTGCCAAGAAAGATGGGCAGGTTGGTTTTTTGGTCTAAAATGAAATAGACAAAGGGGCGATCCAAGCGCACTTCGACTTTCAACTCCGGCTCCTCCGGTACCGAATCGGATTCCGTCATAATGCCGGTGACTGCGGCGGCTTTGGTGCCTTTTTCATCTACTTTAATATAAGTCTTATGCTGAACCGCGCTGATGTGGAGCGGCATTTCCGCCATTTGAGAAAAATCCGCCTCATCGCTGAATGCCAAAGGCATTCCAAGCTCATCCAAAATACCCGAAAGCTCATAGGACCACTTTTTTTCAAACTTGGGAAGGTAGGCGGTCACAACAGCCCTCTTTGGATTGGAAACCGTTTCATAAAAATCGGCGGCAGTGAGGCTTGCAATATAGTTTTCCAAGGTGATATCCTCCCGTGGGAGCAAAGCACCGAAGCTATATTCCCCATTTTGATAGGGACGGAGAAAACCGATGGCATTCGCATCCTCAATATAGCGGCTTTCATGGGATTTCATCAATTTTGCCGCCTGCTTGGCGCCGTCGATGGCTGTAAAGGTTTTTTCCTGCACATCGCTCCCGTCATAAGGGGTCTCCCATTGCGCCTCAAAAGCCAAGGCATTCAGCAGGATCATCATGGTTTCGGGATAAAGTTCCTGCAGGATGGAGGGAATCATCCCGTCGGTATTCTCTTTCACCCATTGATTGACCTCTTTGACCGTTTTTTGATCAAAGGGGCGGGAAAACACACCTGCTCCGAAATGATCCACATTGGATTGGAGAAAGGAATGCTTCACATTTAAGCCCTCAATTTCCCGCATCCAAACGGAATTGGCAAGGTGCATGGAAGCATTTTCCTTGGCGGTCAACTGCTCGATCCAACGCTGAAGATTTGCATTGAGTTCTTCCTTGGACTTGCCGCCTAAAACAGCCAGCATTTCTTTTGCTGTTTCCCCTTCCGCGCCGTTTGCCGCCATTGCCAACGCCACCGAGACAGACAGCGGAGAAATCAGAAGATCCTTTGGATCTTCCTTTGCCGCCTGCTGAAAAAGTGCCAAAGAAAAGGCGGTTTGGGCGGTGTAAAAAGTGTCATTTAGCGGTTTTGAGGGGTTTGCAGAAGGAGTAAGACCTGCGGTCAGGTCCCCTGCGCTCGCGCCGATCCCGCAACCGGATAATTGTAACAAAAGCATACAAAGAACAGAGCAAACAGAAACTGCACGAATGATTTTTTTCATCGTCTTTGACCTCCTTTTAACAATAATACGATTCATCGGTCAAAAATGTTGCAAAAGGGCTGTAAAAAATTCGACGAATTTTTTACAGCCCTTTTTTATTTTGCTTTGGTTTCGCAATAAGCACAGCGGTAGATGCGCTTTTCTGCGTCGGTCAGTTTGAAGATATGGGGAAGTTCCTGCTCGGTGGTTGTGATACAACGGGGGTTTTTGCAGAAGATCACATTGGTAAGCTTCTCCGGCAGGGCGATGGAATGCTTTTCCACCAATACACCGTCTTTGATCACATTCACGGTGGCATTGGGATCCACATAACCCAAAATATCCATATCCAGATGGAACTCACCGTTGATCTTAATAATATCTTTTCTGCCCATTTTATTACTGGGTACATTCTGCATAATGGCAACGGGGCATTCCATCTTTTCCAAATTCAGCAGTTTATACAGCTCCATAGCCTTGCCTGCGGTGATATGGTCAATGACGATTCCGTCTTTAATTGCATCGATCTTCATTTCACTCCACCTCCAGCAGTTTCAAAATCAAAGCCATACGCATATACTTTCCGTTGAGTACCTGCTTGAAATAAACGGCTCTGGGATCGGCATCCACGCCCACGCTGATCTCATTCACGCGGGGCAGGGGGTGCAGGATCCGCAGGTTCTCCCCTGCTTTTTCCAGTTTTTCGGGGGTGAGGATATAACTATCCTTCAAACGGAGGTAATCCTCTTCATTAAAGAACCGCTCCCGCTGAACACGGGTCATATAAAGAATATCCAATTCGGGCAATGCCGCTTCCAGATCGGTGGTCTGGGTATAGGGAATG
>JAZQET010000022.1:0-3370 GCA_045539135.1 Eubacteriales bacterium
CAGGGACAGGATACAACCAAAAACACGAAGGCACGGCGGATCCATTCGATCCAGGGGGCCGCAAACAGCACAGGCGGGATCACCGCCAGCAATGCCGCCGCGATCACCACGCAGGGTGTGTACCATCGGGCAAAGCGGGTAATAAACTGCTCCGCCTTGGCTTTTTTAACCGCAGAGTTTTCCACCAATTCCAAGATCTTATTTACGGTACTATCGGCAAAAGGCTTGGTCACCTGCACACGGATCAAGCCGTTCAAGTTCACCGATCCGCTGATCACCTCGTCCCCTGCCCCTTTTTCTTGGGGCATACTCTCACCGGTAAGGGCAGCCGTATCTACGGAAGTTTCCCCCGCAATGATCACCCCGTCCAAAGAGATCTTCTCTCCCGAACGCACCACTAAAATCTCCCCCACCTGCACCTCTTCGGGGGAAAGAGTGATTTCTTCTTCATTGCGCAAAACCGTGGCGGTATCGGGACGGATATCCATCAAAGCGGCGATGGATTTTCGGCTTTTACCCACCGCAATACTTTGAAACAGCTCCCCGATCTGATAAAACAGCATCACCGCCACCCCTTCGGGGTATTCCCCGATGCAAAAAGCACCTACGGTGGCAATGGCCATCAAAAAGTTTTCATCAAAAACCTGACCGTTTAAAATATTGCAAACCGCATTCCATAACACATCATAGCCGATCACGGCATAGGGGATCAAAAAAGCGATCACCCGCACCAACCCGCTTAAGGGTACGAGAGATGCGGCACCCCATAAAAGAACAGCAATTATAATTCGATATAAAACTGTTTTTTGACGCTTTGTCACAACAATCGCCGCCTTACAGAATGATCCGTGTTGCCGGATGGATCTTTTTCACGATCCGTTGCGCTTCTTTCATAATATCATCAAACCGCTCTTCATCGGCTTCGATCATCATTTTTTGTGCAAAAAAATTGACGGATACCTCAGACACACCTTCCAACTTACGGATCCCGTCCTCCATTTTAGCGGCGCAATGGGCGCAATCCAACTCTTCCATCATAAATGTCTTTCTCATAAGATGTTCTCCTTCTGTAATATGGTTAAAGCCCTGACCGATGATAAGACTGACATGATCATCCGCCAAAGAATAAAAGACCGTCTTCCCCTCTCGGCGGGAACGCACCAACCGGGCATCCTTTAATACCTTTAACTGATGAGAGATCGCCGATTGCGTCATTCCCAACAGCTCTGCAATGGCACAAACGCAAAGTTCCGATTCAAAAAGGGAATATAAAATTTTAATTCGGGTCGTATCGCCAAAGACCTTAAAGAGATCGCCAAGATCGCGAAGAACTTCATCGGCAGGCATCTGCTCCTTCACACGGGTCAAAATCTCCTGATGATTATGAGCCATTTTCACTTGAGCCTCCATTCATATGAATATCTGCTCATATGTTATCACGTCCCCTTCCTATTGTCAAGAAGAATTCGAAAAATAAACTTGACTTTTTATTAATAGGTATGCTACAATATGGCAAAGACTGTGATGGAGACAGTACATTTTCTGCAAAACCCTCAGCGAGTCGGGGAGCGTGTGAGCCCGATGGAAGTAGCGAAAATCGAAAATCACTCCAGAGTTGAAGGCTGAACCGTTCAGTAAGCCTCTCCGCACCCGCTCATGCGTTACCAAGAGCCGCAGATGATGGTCTGTTTGTAATAGGTGGTTGTGAAAGTTTGCGCTTTCATCCTGTTGGACAGGATGGGGGCGTTATTTTATTTTTAAGGAGAAGGATGAAATGTATAAGAATGTATCTCCCAATCTGAATTTTGTGGCAGAAGAAAAGAAGATCGAGCAATTCTGGCAAGAAAACAAGATCTTCGAGAAGAGCGTGGAGACCAAAGCACAGGGCACTCCCTATGTCTTTTATGACGGTCCTCCCACCGCAAACGGTAAGCCGCACATCGGTCATGTACTGACCCGTGTTATTAAGGATATGATCCCCCGCTACCGCACCATGAAGGGCTGTATGGTTCCCCGCAAAGCCGGCTGGGATACCCACGGTCTGCCGGTGGAGCTGGAAGTGGAAAAGATGCTGGGGCTGGACGGAAAAGAGCAGATCGAAGAATACGGTCTGGAGCCCTTTATCGGTTTCTGTAAGGAAAGCGTTTGGAAATACAAAGGAATGTGGGAGGACTTTTCCCGCACCGTTGGTTTCTGGGCGGATATGGACGATCCTTATGTAACCTATCACAATAACTTTATCGAATCCGAATGGTGGGCGCTGAAGCAGATCTTCGATAAGAAGCTTCTTTACAAAGGCTTTAAGATCGTGCCCTATTGCCCCCGTTGCGGAACCCCCCTCTCTTCCCACGAAGTGGCGCAGGGCTATAAAGCGGTGAAAGAGCGCAGTGCAGTGGTACGCTTCAAGGTGATCGGTGAGGATGCTTATTTCTTGGCATGGACCACCACCCCTTGGACCCTGCCCAGCAACGTTGCGCTTTGCGTGAACCCCGACGAGACCTATTGCAAGGTCAAGGCGGCAGACGGCTATACCTACTATCTTGCCAAAGCCCTGTTGGATACTGTTTTGGGCAAGTTGGGCGATGAGAATACCCCTGCTTATGAGATCTTGGAGTCTTATGTGGGCACCGATCTGGAGCATAAGGAATATGAGCCGCTCTTTGACTTTGTGAAACCCATCTGCGAGAAGCAGGGCAAAAAGGGTCACTATATCACCTGCGATCGCTATGTTACCATGACCGACGGTACCGGTATTGTTCATATCGCTCCCGCCTTTGGTGAAGACGATGCCAATGTGGGCAGAAAGTATGACCTTCCCTTTGTGCAGTTGGTAAACGGGAAGGGTGAACTCACCGAAGAGACCCCCTATGCGGGTATCTTTGTGAAGAAGGCCGATCCCTTGGTTCTGACCGATCTGGACAAGGCAGGACTGCTCTTTGATGCGCCTAAATTTGAACATGATTATCCCTTCTGCTGGCGGTGCGATACTCCCCTGATCTATTATGCAAGAGAGTCTTGGTTCATCAAGATGACCGCTGTGCGGGAAGATCTGATCCGCAACAATAATACCATCAACTGGATCCCCGAAAGCATCGGTAAAGGCCGCTTCGGCGATTGGCTGGAAAATGTGCAAGATTGGGGCATCTCCCGTAACCGTTATTGGGGTACTCCCCTGAACATCTGGCAATGCGACTGCGGTCACCTTCATTCCATCGGCAGTATTGCAGAGCTAAAAGAGCTTTCCGACAACTGCCCCGATGAAATTGAACTGCACCGTCCGTTCATTGATGCAGTGCCCATCACCTGCCCCCATTGCGGGAAGGAGGTGCATCGGGTGCCCGAAGTAATCGAGTGCTGGTTCGATTCCGGT
>JAZQET010000023.1:0-3194 GCA_045539135.1 Eubacteriales bacterium
GAGGTAACCCGCTTGGAAAAAGAAGGATCCATCTTTGTGATCCGCCCCACCCAAGACCTTGCCATCGGGCGGATGGAAAAAGATCCTGCCAAATTGGAAGCGCAATATAACCTCGGCAGAGCCGACGCAACCGCAAAATTAAAGGAATTAAAGGACTTTTTAAGTGAATAAAAACCATTTCAAAAAACCGAATATTCCCCTCTGGGTGCAAAAGACCTGCGGCGCTTTGGTCTGGCTGATCCTTTGGTGGATCATCGCGCGGATGATCAATAAAGAGCTGCTGGTGCCCACCCCCGCCCAAACGGTGGCGGCGTTGGCGGTCTTGGTGCAAGACCCTGCCTTTTGGCAGGCAGCCGCCCTTTCGATGGTGCGGATCCTTGCAGGCTTCTTTCTTGCCGCCGCGGTAGGCATTGCGGGAGGGATCCTCTCCCACCGCGTTGCCCCCTTCGATTGGCTCTTCTCCCCCTTAATGCACCTGATCCGCTCGGTGCCGGTGGCGTCTTTCATTATTCTGGCGCTGGTCTGGATCCATACCCCCTACCTGCCCATCTTTATCTCCTTCTTGATGGTGGTACCCCTCTTTTGGGGAAATATCCGCACAGGAATGGAGAAGATCGATGTAAAAGAGCTGGAAATGGGTAAGGTCTTCGGGCTTTCCTCATGGCGCCTTTGGCGGGAGATCCGCATCCCCGCCCTTTCCCCCTATTTCCGCACCGCCTGCGTGACCGGTCTTGGCTTTGCCTGGAAAAGCGGGGTTGCCGCCGAGGTCATCTGCCGCCCCGATTTCTCCTTGGGGGATCTTCTGCAAGGGGCAAAGGTGCATTTGGAGACCCCCACCGTCTTTGCTTTAACGGTAGTCATTGCCATTCTTTCCATGGCATTGGAACTGCTGTTGAACGCCCTTTGGAAGGAGGATCGGCGATGATCAAATTGGAGCAGCTCTCCTTTTCCTACGGAGAGCAAGAGATCCTAACGGATTTTTCCTTCACCCTTCAACCCCACCAACGGATCGCCCTGATGGGTCCCTCCGGTTGCGGCAAAACCACCCTTTTACGGTTGGTATTGGGGTTGGAGACTCCGCAAAAAGGGACGGTTACCGCCCCCTCTTATCCCATTGCCACCGTTTTTCAGGAGGATCGCCTCTTGGAGCATAAGACGGTTTTGGAAAATGCCGCCTTTGCGGTGGGCAACACCAAAAAGGCAGTGGAGATCTTGAAAAAATTGGGTCTTGGTGTAAATTTACACCACTATCCCAAGGAACTTTCCGGCGGAATGCGGCGGCGGGTTGCCATTGCAAGAGCCCTTTGCACCCCCTCGGAGCTG
Organism: Eubacteriales bacterium; assembly: GCA_045539135.1. Taxonomy (GTDB): domain Bacteria; phylum Bacillota; class Clostridia; order Oscillospirales; family QAKW01; genus QAKW01. The sequence goes on from JAZQET010000023.1 coordinate 1,324, forward strand.
TTGGTTTTGGATGAGGCCTTCAACGGCTTGGATGAAGAGACCAAAAAAGAAACCGCCCGCCTGATCTCCGCCGAATGGCAGGGCGCCATCTTGATGGTCACCCACCTGAAAGAGGAAGCAGAACTCTTGAATGCGGAGATTTTGAACCTGTAAATAACACAATGTGCCAAAGGCACAATTCATGCCGCAGGCAATTCATGAAAGCTTTTGCTTTCAATTCAAGCAACCGCAGGGTTGCAATTCATTGCGCGTTTTTTCATTTTGGAAAAACGCGCTTCTTTTTGCATATTTTTTCAATATTCATCCATACTGTTCTTGAGGTGAGAAGATGAATAAACAGGAATATAACGCATATCTCAAGAAAAAAACACCCGACTCCCCCCTTGTGAAAGACTGCATCAATGCCTTTTGGGTGGGCGGCAGTATCTGCTGTGTCGGGCAGGCCATCTCCTGCCTTTTGGAAAAGGGAATGCATCGGGAGGAAGCCCGCCTGTGGCTGCCGATCTGTATGGTCTTTTTGGGGGCACTTTTCACCGCTATCGGCGTGTATGATAAGCTGGGCAAATTTGCCGGCGGCGGCTCCATCATCCCCATCACCGGCTTTTCCAACTCCATCACCAGCGCGGCAATGGAATTTAAACAGGAGGGCTGGATTTTAGGTCTCGGTGCGAAAATCTTCCAGATTGCAGGGCCCGTCATTGCCTACGGCACCGTGGCAAGTATTGTGTATGGAATTATTTATTGGATCATTCAAATGATATAAAAAGGCTTGACCAAACGGTCAAGCCTTTCTCTTAATTTCTTCGATAATCGTATAAATCCTTTGTGACATCTAATTCTATTCCGTTTATAATAACCGTTTTATCGTCCACCCATTCTATAGCGGCGGTCGAGCAATGATAATTCCAATAGATATTTCGTACTTTTTCGGTTTTATTATTCTTAACAACACACAAAACCGCATAATCGGTTGTGGCACCGCCATTGTTCAAATATGCTGTAATGGTATAGGAAGAATCAGGCGAGTCCGATGTGGTGATTAATTCTTGACCATCAATTTGTTGTATATCAAAAAACGCCCAATAGATTCCATACGAAATCAAAGCGACGATCACCAACAGTATACTTCCTACAAAAATAACCGGAACCAGCCATTTTTTCATATATATCACCACTTTTACTTATTCTGCAGACAGACGGTAGGTATTGAACTGAAATATCATCCCTTCCGATAGGTCATCCTCTGATGTTATAATGCCCGACTCCGGAAATATTTCGGTATCATAAATACTGTAAGCATATCCGTATTTATCAAAACTCCAAGAGATATCGACACCCCCGTCTTCACCGAGATCCTTTTTTACCGTTGCGGGTAAATTTTTGTTAAAATGCTTATAAGTTTTTTCGACTGCTTTTTCATATTCCGAAATAGACTCATAATCCTTGGAATCGATAATAAATCGAACATTGGAAATATACTCTGAGTCGCCGATATATGAAACTTGCAGGTCGCCCTTTACCCCAAGAAATGTTTTTTCATAATAATCATAAAACCTTCCTTTGGGATAGCTAAACTCTTTAACCTCATCCGGCTCGCCGTATAAACGAATTGTATCATTACGGGTCGAATCATAATCCAACCCCTTAAAATGAACAGGTTGATGCGGCAATAAAGATTTTACAAGAGAGATTAACAAAACCAAAACAACAGCAAAAGAAACAAGGACGGACAAAACCAAAATCACGGTCTTTTTGCTACTTGTTTTTGACTTAAATTGCTCCATTTATAATACCTCCCATTCAAAAAACATCTGCAACATCGTTGTTCCTTCACTGTTTATAAGGATATTATATCATAAACGCAACGCGTT
>JAZQET010000024.1:0-16393 GCA_045539135.1 Eubacteriales bacterium
AAGACCCGATGGGCATTTTGCCCATCGGGTCTATCGGTTTTATGCGTTGTATAAAAATCTCATCAAGAGGGTGGCTGCCTGCTCGCGGGTGGCTTCCATGGCGGGCATCAGAATGTAGCCGTTGCCGGAGGCGGTGCCGCCCACCAGATTGACGCCTACTGCCCAAGCCATACCGTCTGCCGCCCAAGAGGGAACGTCATCCGCATCCAGAAAGTCGGAATAATCAGCCAATGCAGAGGTGTCCATTCCAAAGTGATCAGCGAAGCGGAAGAACAGGGTGACCATCTCGGCACGGGAGATCTCCCGTGCGGGAGCGAACTTATTATCGCCCACGCCGTTCACAATGCCTTCGGCGGCTGCCCAGTTGACTGCATCGGTGTACCATTCATTGGCAGGTACATCGGTAAAGCTTGCGGCTGCCGCATCGGTGGGAGCACCCACCAAGCGCCACAGAGCGGTCACAGCCATGGCGCGGGTCATCACCATCTTGGGAGCGAAGGTGTTTGCATCGGTACCCAGCATCAGGTTATTATTATAGCAGAAGTTAATTCCGTCGTATGCCCAATCGTAGGCAATGTCGGTATAGGCCATTTCGGGTCTCACGGTTACGGGGAATTCAAAGAATTTGCCCAAATAACTGAAACCGCCGACGGTTTCGGTGCCTTCGGTAATGGGCTCAATAAATACACGGTAATGGATTCCGTTGATGGTGTCGTAATTGGGGTCCAGATCGTCATAAGTAACGGTGTCAGAGGTTTCATCAGTATAATGGATCTTAAAAATCAGACCGGTAAGATCGACACCGTAGAAGTAATATTCATCGCCCTCGAGATAAACAAAGTTCGAATCGCTGAGAGAATAGACGCGGGAGGGTGCTTGAATCAGTTCCAGATGATCCACATTGTTTTCTTTCAAAGAAACAAAGAAGTCGGCAGAAGCGCCCAGCCACTCAAGGGACATCACATTCTCATCGCCCAGTACCCAAGGGGTAGTGTGTTGAGAAGAACCGCTAAAAGAAATAGGATAACCGTCGCAGAACCAAATGCCGTCGATCCATTCGCAAGGGATACTTTCGGAGGTGGTATCGGTATAGGTGACCTTCAAGGTCAACGCGGTGGGAAGATGGGTGGATATGTCATAGATATAGTGATCCATATCGTAGTATGCATCGTAGCTGTAATAGAAAGGATCCATGGCGATGGATTCCACTTCGATGCTTGCAACAGGATTGTCGATCAGGGTAACGGGGATGGTCAGTTCTGCATCTCCGCAGAAGAGGTCGATCTGGCCGCCCTCGTCAAAATCAAAGCCCACATACAGTTCATGGTTGCCCAACATCAAGCCCCCACCATTGGGCATTTGGGACACGGAATAATCGGCGGTGGTTTGATCGGAGAAGGTCAGGCGTACCACAAGACCGGTGAAGTCCGGCTCGCCATAGCCTTTGATATAGGTGGTTTTGGCGGGCGGGGTCACAACGGACATTTCCACAATGCCGGCAGACTTTTCAATGCAGAGGGTATGATGGAGTTCTTCGCTATAACTGGAGGTTTTCAACGTATAGGTGGTGCCGGCCTTCAATTCCAGAATGCCGGAATAATTATAGGAGAGGATGCCGTTTGGATAGGAATCATCAAAAAGCGTCAGGTCTTCACCTTCTTCACCATACAGTGCGATCCACGGATCGGTGGGTCCGCAGTTGGTGGAATAGAAGCGATAATAGTCGGTCTCGGCGGGGGTGAAGGTGAAATAAGAATCCTCCGTAATGGTAACGGGGGTGTTGAGCGCAATGGGATCCGGCTTCTTCACGGTAATGGTGATGGAGCCTTCTGCACCGCTTGCGGTTTTTGCGGTGATGGTTACGGTGCCTGCTTTGAGAGCGGTTACATAACCGTTATCCACCGTGGCAACGGTGGGATCACTGCTGCCCCACAAAACGATGGGGTCATCCAACGTGATTGCGGGAATGGGCAAAGCATATAATTCATAAGTGAGAGGAAGATACATTACGGAATCGCCCTCAATCTCCAGTGCAGTGGGGAGGCCGACTTTTACGGAATAGATCTCAAAGCTGTCGCTGCCGTTGAAGGTCCAGCAGACCAAGGTATAAACGGTATCTTTAGTCAACTGCGCCCGAATGCAGAAATCGAGGTAGTTATGCCCATCGTCATTTCCGGCGATAACTTCTTCTCCGACATACAATTCTGCTATGGGATCGTTGGTGCTGTTTTCCGAGTAGAAGGCATAGAGGCCGTCTTCCGGTACAGTGAAGGTGTAACTTACCCTACCATGGTCGTCGAGAGTGGTGCAGGTCACAGGGGTGCCCACGGTCAGCACTCCGCGGTCGATCGCCTCTTCGGCAGAAGCTGCCAACACAGAAGAGCAGGTGATCACCATCACAACTGCCAATAATAAGGATAAAATGCGTTTTTTCATCAGATTCAACTCCTTTCATTTGTTTGAAGAAAAAACAATACTTCTCTGAAAAAAGTATATCATATAATAGGGTGGTTTTTCAATACAGCATTGCGAAATTTATGTAGTTTTACCATAATTTTCACCAATTTTTAGGAAATTCGACCCATCAATCTATTGCAATTCACCAAAAAAGTGGTATACTAATACCATTGTAAGAGCAAAGGAGTATGTTATGCGCAGCTGCGGAGTTTTGATGCCGATCTTTTCCTTGCCCTCCCCTTATGGGATCGGCACCTTGGGAAAAGAAGCTTTTCGTTTTGTTGATTTTCTCGCCAAAGGCGGGCAGACCTATTGGCAGATCCTGCCGGTCAACCCCACCAACTACGGCGATTCCCCTTATCAATCCTTTTCATCTTATGCGGGAAACCCTTATTTTATTGATCTTGATCTTTTGATCGAGGAAGGGCTTTTGACCGAAAAAGAGGTGAGGGCTTGCGATTTCGGCAAGGACCCCGAGCGGGTGGACTACGGTAAGCTTTATGAAAACCGTCTGCCCTTGCTGAAAAAAGCCTATGCTCGCTTTACCTCCGATGAAGCCTATCAAGCCTATTGCACCGAAAATGCTCATTGGCTGGAGGATTATGCCCTCTTTATGGCATTGAAAAATGCCCATCGGGATTGCGCGTGGGAGCAATGGGAGGCACCTCTTCGACTGCGGGAGCCTGCCGCTTTGGAGCAGGCGAAAAAGACCTATACGGCAGAGATGGATTTTTACCGCTTTGTGCAGTTCACCTTTGCCTGCCAATGGAAGGCGCTGAAGACCTATGCCAATGAAAAGGGGATCCGCATTTTAGGGGATATTCCCATCTATGTGGCCTATGATTCCGCCGATGTTTGGGCAAATCCCGAGCAGTTTTTGCTGGATGAGGAGCGCAAGCCCCGCTTGGTGGCAGGATGCCCTCCCGATGCCTTTACCGCAGAGGGTCAGCTTTGGGGTAATCCGCTCTATAATTGGGATTATATGAAGGAGACCGGCTACCGCTGGTGGAAGGGATATCTGGGGAATGCTCTTGCCCGTTATGATGTGATCCGCATCGACCATTTTCGCGGTTTTGAATCCTTTTATGCCATTCCCTTCGGAGAAAAAACAGCGGTGAACGGTAAATGGATGAAGGGTCCCGATTCCGCACTGTTTGATGCCCTCAAGGAGGAATTCGGCAAGAATCTGCCCATTATCGCCGAGGATCTCGGCTTTCTTACCCCGCAGGTGCGGAAAATGCTGAAAAAGAGCGGCTTCCCCGGAATGAAGGTTCTGCAGTTTGCCTTTGATACGCGGGAGGAGAGCGATTATCTTCCTCATAATTATGACCGCAATTGCGTGGTCTATACCGGTACCCACGATAACGATACGGTGCTGGGCTGGGTCAAAAGTGCCGCGCCTTCCGATGTGGAAGCGGCGCGGCAGTACCTGAATGTGGCGTCGGACAGTACCTTTAACTGGGCGATGATGAAGGGCGCTTTGATGTCGGTGGCGGATACCTGTATTCTCACTATGCAGGATCTGATCGGAATGGATGAGCAGGGGCGGATCAATACCCCCTCCACCTTGGGCGGAAACTGGCAATGGCGGATCCAAGGCGGGTGCATCAACGATTGGCTTGCCAAGGTGCTTTATGAGCAGACTGCCCTTTACGGAAGAGTACCTAAAAAAGAAAAGAAAAAAAGAGAAGGTTCAAATTGAACCTTCTCTTTGACATGCTGAAAGGGGATCGCAAATGCGATCCCTTTTTTAGTTTATGAAAAATGGGCCTAACCAACTATAAATGAGAAATATGATGGGGTAGACGGAAGTGGCACCAAGAAAAACAATTACAATTTGAATGAGGTCCGGCAAAGCGGAATCCCAAACCGTACTATACAGCAAATAATATAGCAACAAGACGGCTCCGCTTAAAATGAGCCATAAAAAGAAGCGTATGACAGGGTGGATCCTCTTCATAAACAATAGGCCTTTCTACTAAATTTCAAATTGCTTGGTTTGCTTCCGTTTCGATCATTCCGATCGGGAGCTCGATGTAAAAGTGATCTCTGCGCAGGTGCTCTAATTTGTGCTGCAGGATTGCTTTTTCTTTAAGGAGCGCCTTTTGTTTGTTAAGTACTAACTCTATAAGTAATAATATCACAAACTGTGAGAAAGTACAACATAAAACGAGGTATTTTCAAAAATATTACATAATAAAAAACATTTGATAATTCTTTCGTATTGTGATATCACGGTATCACGAAGTGGAAACCGCAACGGTGAAAGAAACCGGAAAGGATGTTTCTATTAATGCCGAAAAACTGATTGCAAGCATCGACGGTGATCAGGTGCAGATCCATACTGCCGATGGGGTAAAGAATATCGATGAAGTGGATCTTTCCGAGGATATTCAGGATATCATCAATAAGGGAAAACGAAACGGAATGAATGCCGAGGAGATCAATGCCATGGTGGCGGCGTATGACGGCTCGGAATACGGCGAGATCTATGCGGCAGCATATACCGACCTTTACAATGAGGCGCGGTTGGGAACAACACGGAGTGCAGCCCTTGAAAACGCCAAGTTCTCAATTGGTCGCAAGACTGCTAATGCTGCCTTTGATGCAGGAAGTGCACGGCGCATGGCATCTTTGGAGCGGCTTTCTCAGGAGAAGGCAAAGGCAACCCGGAAGGCAAAGTCAGAAAACGGGGGAAAGGTAGCAGTCCGCGAGGGCGATGTGATCTTTCATGCGAAGCCTCGAACAGATACGCAGGAGCAATTTGCCAAGTTTGCAGAAGTTTTTGCGAAAAGTGCCGGCGTGGATGTGGTGTTGTATACTTATGAAACCAATCCTGAGATGAGAGGAAAGAGCGGGAAGCATGTTGTCTATAAAAACGGACGATGTGAGATATGGATTAACCTGGAAGCGCAAAACAATCGAGATGGCAAATGGATGCTCTCGACCATGGCCCATGAACTGGTTCATTTCATGGCGGTCAATGATGAAAAAGGATTTGAAATCTACAAGAATTTTGTTGTGAGGCAGGTTGGAGAAGCACGGTTTAATGAGGTGATGGCACGGCATATCACTTCGGAAAATCCATCCCAAGAGGAGATCAACACCGCAATCGAGGAAGCAGTTGCCGAATTGAGCGAGGGGATGCTTGCCGACGGTAGTGCAATTCGGGAACTTGCCAAAACAGATCTCAGTACTGCACAGAAAATTGTGGAGTGGATCTGTGATTTTCTGCAGAAGGTGCTGGATGCATTCGACGGTTATACCGGCCGGCATCAGGCGTTGATCAATGAGGCTAAAGCAGACCTTGAAGCTTGGCAGAAAATGTATAACGATCTGCTGAAAACCGCAGTGGAGAATTATAATGCAGGTCAGGATGGGAAAAGTTCCAGCAGTGATATGCCGGTTGAACGATATAGTATAGAATACACCACTGATAATAATCCGGTAGTTCAAATTCGAGATAACATTCTTGATGGGGTTCCAAAGCGCCAGTGGGTTGAAACTGTAAAACAAACAATCAAGGGGCGTTTTTCTTCTGGAATTCCGGTAAGTGGACGATTGATAAAAGTGAATAAGATTACCGGAAGAGAATACACCGGATCTAAGAATACTCAATCATATAAATCGCATGATCGTGCGATTTATCGTGATAAGTTTAAAGCGGCAAACCATCTCGATGAAATTGTTCTTGCTTCGACAAATTATATTAACGAAGACTTAAATCATAGCAGAAAAGATAATTTCAAAGAGTTTGCGCGGGGTGATGTATTGCTACAAATTGGTGGAAATAGTTATACGGCCAAAGTGATTGTAGGATTTACAACCGGTGGGAATATGGTGCTTTATGACATCGTTGATTTTATTCCAACAACTTTTAATATAAAAAAAGTGGAAACGCATGCCGTCCAATCACCAAATGTGAAGAACAGCAGAACAAGCGTTTCCACTAATAACAAAGTACCACAAAATGATACCGTTGTCAATAGTAATTCTATTCCGGTGAAAGAGAATTATTCCTTAACAGACGAAAAGTTGATTGACGGCAAAAGTATAAACGGGTATAATGGTGATAGAGCAAATCGTCCAGGTGAACTTGTGAATGAGTTTCATAAAGCACTTACCAAAAGTGAGTGGAGAGTCTTTTATAAACAGATCGCTGACACGGGACGATTGCAATACAACAGACTTGGTGTTAAGTTTAATGCGGTGATCGGGAATAAGTTGGTGCTTTCTGAACGCAAAAGCATTACACATAATACGAATGATTTTGTGGTGACCGATGTCTTTATGGTTGATGGAGACCCAAGCCGTAGCTTGTTAAATGAGCTTTATGAATATGTGGAAAAGGAAGGTATGTGGTTTGATGACGAAAGCACAGGAGATATTTTTAAAAGATTCGTACAGATTTCTGAAAGTTTTGGAGGAAAAGAAATACTCAAAAGATTTGATGGAGTCGATTTCCGGGTTTTTTATGATCATACCAACTCCAGAGAAAAAAATGGCGATGTTGCAGAAAATGATCGAGATCGCAGAAACGGAGCCGAGCGTGGAAGAGGGCTATTACAAGATGAGCGATCTGTTCACGGAGATGTATTACGGTACTCCGCCGAAGTCTTAACCGACGAAGAGATCTTAAGCGATGAATTTCTTCAAACAGCGCAGGACGCAGAGGAGCGGACTGCGCTGTTTGCTTACCGCAAAGCCATTCAGAAAACGGCGGCGGCAAGAGCGGAGCTTGCAGAGGTGAAGCAACAGATCAAGGATGCTTATTTCTCCAAAGGACCGCGAGACCAGAAGTGGAAGGACCGGATGGAGAACCTGAAAGCCCGCCAGGCAAAACTGGAACGGGATGTGGATCGAGAGTTTAAGGCACTTTTGAAAGCGGAAGAGGCGCGACCCTTGCAGGAGCTGATGCAACGGGAGATCCAAAGGGCTTCCGGACGCAAGGCGAAGCAGGGGATGGAGCGGTTACAAAAGAACAGAGAAAGCCGAAATAAAGCGATTGCCCGCCGCAAGATCCAAAAAACGCTCAATGAACTGAACCACTTACTGACCCACGGAACCAAGAAAAAGAATGTAAAAGCAGAATTGCAGGAAACGGTAGCTTCTGCGTTGGCTTTGGGAGAACTGCTGTTCAATGATGAGATCTCCAACGAGGATATTGTGCGGGCAGGGGTTCTGAGTGTAACGGAGAGGGAAAGCAAACTGCTGAATGAGCAGACCGCCCTTTACGGAAGAGTACCTAAAAAAGAAAAGAAAAAAAGAGAAGGTTCAATTTGAACCTTCTCTTTTTGTTTCTTCCATCCCTAAAAAGCGGGTGTTATAGTAGGTTGATTTTTTCTGCAGTTCTTGGTTGAGGGTCTCATACCCGAATTGCTCCGCCAAGGTTTTTTCGGCGGAGAAGAGGTTGGTGCCCAGCCCTAACCGCTCCCCTTCAACGGTAATGCCCATGGCGGCAAGGGTGGTGGGGAACAGGTCATAAACACCGAACTGCCGCTCGGTCTCTTTTTGAGGCTCCGCGGCACTGTTGATGATGCAGTTATAAACCGTGCGGGTATAGGCGGGGTCGATCTCCTTCAAAAACGCGGGGTCCATGGTCAGATGGTCGCCGCTGATCACGATGGTAGTGTTTTCATAGAAGGGTTGCCCTTGGATCCAGCGGATCAATTCCGCAATCTGACGGGAGGAGCAGGAAAGCACATTGGCATACTGCTCTTCATATGTTGTTTCGCAAAGGGGGCAAACATAGCCGTTTGGAAAGTGGGTATCGGCGGTGAGCATCGTAAAATTAAAGGGCTCGCTGCCTGCGGCAAGGCGGGTCAGCTCTTCTTTGGCAAAGGCAAAGAGCTTTTGATCCTCAAACCCCCACCATTCCCGATAATCCTGCGGCAGGCGGCCTTGCTCCTTGAGGGCATTGATGTCTACGATCTCATAATTTCCGTGCTCGGTGAAATAGGATTCCCGATCGGCAAATTCTGCATCGGAGCCCACCAAAAGGGTTTGACGGTAGCCCTGCTTTTCCAGCAGTTCTCCGATGCTGACCGCGCCGGGCAGATAAGAATCTTCGCCGCCGTAGTTTTCGGCGGTGAGGGGTACCTTCACCACCAGCCCCGAGGTCTGCGCCACCATAGCGGCGGCGGTCCAGGTGGTGCCCACAAAGGAGCGGGCGCCGCCCAAGCCTTGGGTATGGGAGAAGCTGATATTCTTTTCCGCCAGTTGGGAAAGCTCGGGGATAAAATTATCGGTGATCAGCCCTTGCGCCTCCGGTTGAGCAAAGGTGTTTTCCATCGATTCCAAGAAGATATAAATTAAATTCCGCTTAGTTTCGGGGAAGGTGAGGGTCACCTCATTGGGGTCGGCGTAATGGGTCTTAATAAAGTCGGATTCGGTGGAGGTGGCACCGATATAGCTGAATACATTCAGTTGGGTGATGAACAGCACAACGGAGACCGCCAAATTCAACAGGGAGAACCAAAGGGCACTGTTTTTGATCAGGCGGCTGACCTTACTGCCGCAATAGGCAGCATAGCGGGCAAGATGCCCCCATTGTTCTTTCAGATCTCCTGCAAGGATATGATAAGCGGCGATCTCTGCGGCGGTGAGCAACACCCCGAAAAGACCCACCCGCACCCCGGCACTGCCCATCAGGTTCAGGTTGGTGCCTGCGGCGGAGGTCTTCATTTGGTAAAGGATCTGATCCAAGGAAACATTATCGTATTTCTGCAGCAGCCAGACCGTCCAGAGCAGAAGAAAATTGCTCAAAAGCAAAATGATAAAAGCGGCGATCTGCCGTTTGCTCCACTTGATCTTTTTCAACGGGATGAAAACCTCCTTTCACCGTAATATGCTTTTCTATTTTATGCCTTTCGGGGAGGTTCGTCAATATCTTTTGAAAATTTCATAATTCCTTCATATATGGATTTTTTGTAAAAAAATCAAAGAAAAATTGACAGATCAAAAAAATTCAGTTAAAATTCAAGAGTATTCTTAAATATATTAAGTGAGGCAGATGAATGGCGCAATCGGCACAACCGAAAAAACCGAATAAAAAGCCCAAGCGGGGTGCCCGCGTATTTTGGGTGGTGCTGTGCTGCTATCTTTTGGCGGTGCTGTGTGAAGCCACCGCTCAGGAGACCTTTGAGTCTTTTTGGGATTTTTTCTGCACCTGGCGGGCACACCATGTGTTGCTGAATACCACCCTGCTGCTCTCCTTGCTGGTGGGGGCGCTTTATCGGCTGACCACCAAGCTTTGGGTGGAAGTGCTTGCGGTGGGAATTCCCTTTTATGTGTTCCATGTGATCAGTGCCTTTAAGCTGCTCTTCCGCAATGAGCCTCTTTATCCTTGGGATCTTTCGCTGGCTTCCGAGGTGGGCAATATTGTGGGAAGCATGAACATTCGGTTCAGCCTGCCTATGATTTTGGGAATGATTTACCTGCTGGCGATGCTGGTGCTTGCCATTGTGTTTGATGCGCGGGGTGCCAAGCGTCAAAAGACCCCTTATAAGCGGTCTTTCTTGGCGGGGGTCTGCTTGCTGATTCTCTTTGCGGCAAGCAGTGTGCTTTTGTTGAATAAGTTCTATATCGCCGCCTGCGGCATTGAAACCATTTCTTTTGATCAAAAGACCAGTTATCATGAAAACGGATTTCTTTATTCCTTTGCTACCAACGTCTATAAATCCAAGGTGACGGTGCCGGAAGGCTATGATCAGCTAAAGGTGGTGGAACTGGCAAAGGACTATGAGACCGAAGCCGCCGAGGCTACGGTGGAAAACCCCAATGTGATCATTGTGATGAGCGAGGCATTTACCGATATCTGGAATGCAAAGAATCTGCATTTTAATGAGAAGATTGCCCCCAATTATAACGCTCTTGCGAAAAAATATCTTTCCGGTAATACCATGACCAGCGAATACGGCGGCAATACCGCCAACTGCGAGTTTGAGGTGCTCACCGGCTACAGTACCGCCCTGCTTCCTTCGGGAACGGTGGCGTATATGAACTATGTCAACGATCGGGTGGACAGTTACGTTTCCTACTTGGATTCCATGGGCTATTATACCTTGGCATTGCACCCCTATCTGCGGAGCTTCTTCAGCCGTGAAAAGGCTTATGAGGTCTTGGGCTTCGATGCTTTTTACAGCGAGGAGCATTTCGAGGATGCTGAGCGCTTGCGGATGATGCAATATATTTCCGATGATACGGCGATGGAACGCATTATCAGCGAGTATGAAAAGAATGAAAGAGTCAGCGTCCGTCCCTTCTTCTGCCACACGGTGACGATGCAAAACCACGCATCCTTCTATGAGGAGGATTTCCCCGTGGAGGAGCAGATCGACTTTATTGCCGATTGCGAACTGGAGGATGAGGAGTATGCCGCCCTGCGCAGCTATGTGACCGGTCTTCAGATAGCAGATGCGGCGCTTGGAAAATTGGTGGATTATTTCGAGCAGGTGGAGGAACCCACCGTGATCGTCTTTTTCGGGGATCATCAGCCCTCTCTTTACGGAGACAGCCGCGAGCTGATGGAGCGGATCGGCTATGTGGAGGATGAGGAAAGCACCGAAGGTCTGATGGCGTTGCAGTCCACTCCGTATTTGATCTGGAATAACTTTGAGAAAAAGCCTACCCATATCGAAGAAGACCTTTCTATGTTCCAGCTTCTGCCTTATATGACCCGCAACCTTGGGCTTGCCCGTCCTGTCTATTATTCCTATATGGACAGCCTTTATGAAGAACTGCACGGCTGGACCCGTCAGGTCGCCTGCGACGGAGCGGGAAAGCCGGTTGAGGAACTGACCGAGGAGGCTCAAAAGAAGTTTGATGAATATCTGCTTTTGGTCTACGACGGTTTGATGGGCAAACGCTATGCAAACGATCTTTTATACCCATAAAAAAGGCATCTGATGGATGCCTTTTTTGTTGCAATCCGGCGCAGGCGGTGCTACAATAAAAAGAGAAAATAATAAAGGAGCGAAAGAAATTTGAAACTGTCCAAAACCGTGAAACAGACCCTGATCCTCGGGATCCTGATGCTGGTGGGGGCCCTGATCGGTCAGCCCACTGCCCAAGGGTATCTCCATGCCGCCGATGTGTTTATTTTATTGGCGGCGATCCTTTTACCGACCCCTCATGCAATGGCGGCGGCAGGGATGAGCGGCGCCCTTGCCGATCTTTTGAAGGGCTATTGGAGCTTGGCACCTTTTACCCTGTTCATTAAGGTTGGAATGGTGCTGTTGGCAAAGGCATTCATGAAAACAAAGGTTGCAAAGGAGCATCCCGAGATCGCGGTGGCGCCTGCTGCCTTGGTGCCGGTGGCGGGGTATTATTTGTATGCCGCTTGCATTAACCTGCTGGGCGGAAACGGGCTTGCTTCTTTCGGTCTTGCCGTTGCCTGCTTGAAAAAGGATCTTCTGCAGGCAGGGGGCAGTATTTTGCTGGCGGTATTTGTCTATGACCTTTATATGGGCATCCGCAGCGGGAAAGAGGCTTTGAAAGAGCAGGAAAAGCAAGATTCTTAATTTTGTTTCCAATTATTAGAATTGGTTGCAATCGACAAATTCCTATGTTATACTTTTATTATTAGACTTTTATTTTAAGGAGCGATAGACCCATGTCCGGACATTCCAAATGGCATAATATTCAAAATAAAAAAGGCAAGACCGATGCCCAGCGGGCAAAGATCTTTACCAAGATGGCGCGCGAGATCAGCGTGATCGTGAAAGAGGGCGGCGCCAATCCTGCCGCCAACTCCCGCTTGGCCGATGCCATCGCCAAGGCGAAGGCCGCCAATGTGCCCAACGATAATATTGAGCGGGCGATCAAAAAAGCGGCAGGCGAGGGCGATACCAGCAATTATGAAAGCTTGGTTTATGAGGGATACGGCCCCGGCGGCGTTGCCGTTGTGGTGGACTGCCTGACCGATAATCGGAACCGTACCGCCGCAAACCTGCGTCACTATTTCGATAAATTCGGCGGCAATTTGGGCGCATCCAACAGCGTGCTTTGGCAGTTTAAGCAAAGCGGTGTGCTGATCGTGGATAAAGAAGATGTGGATGAGGATGAATTGATGATGTGTGCGCTGGATAACGGCGCCGATGATTTCGACGGAGAAGGGGAGGCTTTTGAGATCCTCACCGCTCCCGAGCAATTCTCCGCGGTCCGTGTGGCGCTGGAGGAGGCAGGCTATGAATTCCTGACCGCCGAAGTGACCCGCATTGCCGATAATGATGTTTCTCTCACCGACGAAAAAGAGCGTTTTAAGATGCAACTCTTATTGGATGCTTTGGAGGACGATGATGATGTTCAAAAAGTGGCACACAACTGGGCGGAATAAGAAGCAACGTATTCTTTCTGCGTTGCTGGCTCTTGCCCTTGCGGTGAGTGCGCCGATGATCTCTCTGCCTGCGGTGGCGGAGGAGAGCGGCGGCTTTACCGATATGGACCCCAATGCTTGGTATTTTACCGAGGCAATGGGCTCTTATGAAGCAGGGCTGTTTCAGGGAACTGCCGCAAATGAGTTTTCTCCCATGGGCATTATGTCCCGCGAGCAGTTTGTGACCGCGGTGGCCCGCCTTTGCGGGGTGACCGCACCCACCAACAGCGGTGATTATTTCACCGATGTGCCTCAAACCTGGTCTTATCATTTCATTTACTGGGCTTATGATAACGGCTTGGTAGGCGGGCGCGGCAACGGGATCTTTGATCCCTTGGCACCCATTACCCGTCAGGAAATGTGCAAGCTGATGGGGGCGGCAGTTGAATTTATGGAGGGTGCACCTCTTTCTACTGAAAATGCCAAGGCATTTGCCGACGGAGAGCAGATCGCCGATTGGGCCAAGGAATGGGTGGATAAATGCTCTGCTATCGGCTTGATCAACGGAACTCAAGACGCCGCCACGGGGCAAACGGTATTTAATCCCTTGAACACCACCACCCGTGCAGAAGGCAGTTGCCTGTTTCACCGTCAGTATGAAAACGGGCTGATCAAGGATCTGAAGGTCAGCGGTTTTGATCTGGATTTCGATCCGGAGCAGGATTATTATGTTTGCTATACGGAGAATTTTGACGATTGCCGCATTTTGGGGTTGGACGGTCTTGGAAAAATGACCGTTTCGGTGGAGCAGTATGCCACCTATTTCCCCTATAAGAATACTCCTTATGAATTTAATACCCCGCTGAAATTGGGCAACGGGCGTGCAAAGATCATCCTGACCTTTGCAGGCTCCGATCGGGAGTATTTGATCACCATTACCGACCCCGATGCCACCGACTATGCTTATGCAAAGGCGCGGGTCAGCAGTACCGTCAATATGCGCACCGAGCCCAACACCTCCTCGGAGGTGATTGTTCAGCTTTGGAATAATGCGCGGGTCTATTACTTAAAGACCTTGGAGAACGGCTGGTGTATGGTGGAGCAGCTGTATAGCGGGAAGATCGGCTATATTCACGGCGATTACCTGCGTTGGGGCTGGCTGGAGACCCAGATGCCTCAGCAGTATGCCAATGCCATTACCGCTCTGCAGACGGCGCATCCCAACTGGAGTTTCTCCTTTGTGGATATGGAAATGACCTATGCCGCCGCGCTGACCAAGGAATATAATGCCTACGGCAATAACCACGAGACCTATCTGAACCCCGCCAATTATTTGGCGGAGGATAAGATCTTCGCCTTTTTGGATATTGATACCTATGACCCCACCACTTGGAACGATGCGGGCATTGCCGCCATCTGGACCAATGAAAAGGCCATCAGTAAGGCCACTGCGGTGGAGTATTTCAATGAGGCATCCAAGTCTTTGCTGATGAACCCTTATTATATCGCTTGCCGCGGTGCTTTGGAGACCGGCTACGGTACTTCCAAATTTGCCACCGGTCAGATCCCCGGCTATGAAGGGTATTATAACTTCTTCGGCATTCAGTGCTACGACAGTAATCCTACCGTGGGCGCTGAGTATGCCAAGAGTCGTAATTGGAATTCGGTGTTCCGCTCGGTGGTGGAGGGTGCCAACTGGGTGAAGGATCAATATCTGGATCAGGGGGCCATCACTCCCTATTTCTTCCGTTATAACGGCTTCCAGAATAAGATCTATATGACCGATGCTCAAGCCCCCTTGAAGGAGGCGTCCATTCTGAAGCGTGCCTTTACCGACCCCAATGCCAAGGCGCATTTCATTATTCCGGTCTATCGGGAGCTTCCCTAAAATAGAATAAAGGGGCTGTAAAAATAGTCCGAACCGCAAAGGGCAGGAAATAACAAAGCTTTTTACAAAGTGCTTACGTAAAAGGCAGAAATAAGGATAGAAAATATCGAACCTTCGATATTTTCTCCCATATAAAAAGCCCTTTGCTACCTCCAAACCGAGCCACTCGGCGTTCGTCAAAAAAACGGGCGTGTCGCTCCGTTTCTCAAGGATGAGAAACATCCGCTTTTGCCCATTCTTTTTCCTCAACCCCACAAAACCCACGGTTTTGTGGGGACCCCTGAACGCCTTCGGGTATCCCGCCGCCGTTGGCGGCGGCTCGGTTTGAAGGTTTCAAACAATTTTTTCTATCCCCAAAAACGAGGCTGTAAAAAATTCGTCGAATTTTTTACAGCCCCGTTTCACGAGAGGTGATTGTTTATGACCGCATTGATCCGAAAACTGTTTATTCGGGATTATCAAAACATTAATGACCCCAATGTGCGCGCCAAGCACGGCACGGTGGCAGGCGCGGTGGGGATTGTGACCAACCTGCTGTTGGCGGGCGCCAAGATCTTGATCGGCGCGTTGTTTGGTGCTATTGCCATCGTGGCAGACGGTTTGAATAACTTGGCGGATAGCCTTGCTTCCATTATTACCTTGGTAGGCTTTCGCCTGTCCAATCAGCAGGCGGATGAGGAGCATCCTTACGGTCACGGACGGATGGAGTATATCGCCGCCATGCTGATCTCGATGCTGACGGTGGTGGTGGGCTTTACCTTGGTGCAGGAATCGGTGCCCAAGATCTTCCACCCCGAAGAGGCGGCATCCTCGCCGCTGATTTGGGTCACCCTGCTTCTTTCCATCGGAATGAAGCTTTGGCAGGGTCTTTTCTACCGTAAGATGGGAAAGCTGATCGCCAGCGATACCCTGCGTGCCAATTTTCAGGATAGTATCAACGATGTGATCTCCACCTCCGCGGTGTTGCTCTCGGTTCTGCTCACCCCTGTGATCGGGTATAATACCGATGGGGTGATGGGTACCGCCGTTGCGCTCTTTATTATGTATTCCGGTGTGATGCTGATGAAAGAGACCATTCAGCCTCTGCTGGGCGAGGGTGCCGATGCGGAACTGAGCACCTGCATCAAGGAAGAGATCCTTCGCTATGAAGGCGCGCTGGGGGTGCATGACCTGATCGTGCATAACTATGGACCCGGTAGAATTTTTGCTTCGGTTCACGTGGAGGTGGATGCGGATCGGGATCTTTTGGAAAGCCACGACCTGATCGATAATATCGAGCGGGAATTGCAGAAAAAACTCAGCCTGCAGTTGACCATCCATATGGACCCTATCGTGATCAACGATCCCGAACTGGAGCAACTGCGGAAGGAACTGCAGGAGATCCTTGCCCCCTTCGGTCCAAGGGTCACTTACCACGATATGCGCTTGGTGCGGGGCACGACCCATACCAACCTGCTGTTTGATATTGTGGTGCCCTTCGGCTTTGCTTATTCCGATGAGGAACTGCGCGCCCGCGTGGATGAAGAGGTGCGAAAGCGCCACCCCGATTTCTTCACGGTGATCGCGGTGGATAAGGATATGATCAAGCATTAAAAGAAGCGCTCCGCGTTATGAACTGCGCGGAGCGCATCCGTTTCTTTCTTAAAAATTCCCCCGAAACCTCTTGACATTTCGGTTGGATTTGATTATACTAATTGAGTACTTCATAGGGGTATAGCTCAGCTGGTAGAGCA
>JAZQET010000025.1:0-40520 GCA_045539135.1 Eubacteriales bacterium
GATTTGTTGCCTCTTTGCCCAATTAATTGCCGATATTTTGTCTTTTTTTCGTCCTGTTGTGCAAAATTAACAATTTTTTTTACAAAAAACTGTTGAAAAAGATATGGGAATGTAGTAAAATCAATAATAGCATTATAGACAAAATGTATAGGAGGATAATTGGGTATGTCCAATCGTTTTTTTCAAAGTGTTGTTTATCAGTTAAAGGATAGTATTGATCGCACAGTCGGTGTTATCGATGAGAACGGTACTGTTATTTCATGCAGCGATCTTATCAAGATCGGAGAAGTGCATGAAAATGTGATCTCTTCTATTTCTGCAACAATGGAAAGCATTACTGAGGCAGGATACACCTATAAGCCCCTAAACTCCCGCTCCGGTTTGGAGTATGTTGCTTTTGTTGAGGGGACAGATGAGTTGGCCGCTCGGTATATTAATCTTATTACCATTACTTTAACCAATATTAAGCAGTGCTATGATGAAAAATTCGATAAGAACAATTTTGTTAAGAATGTCATTTTGGATAATATTCTTCCCGGTGATATCTTTATTAAAGCGAAAGAACTCTGCTTTGAGGTAGAGGCATATCGGGTTGCCATTTTAATCCGATTGTCCGAGAAAAGTGATGTATCTGCTTATGATATTCTGCAGGGATTGTTTCCCGATCGCCAAAAGGATTTCATTATTAATATTAATGAAACCGATTTGGTCTTGGTAAAAGAGGTTAAAAACTTTAATGACAATAAGGATTTAGAAAAGCTGGCAAAGAGCATCATTGATATTGTCAGCAGTGAACTTTACATTAAGTCCTATGTTGGCATCGGAACCATTGTGGATAATCTGAAAGATCTTCCTCGCTCCTTCAACGAAGCTCAAATTGCCTTGGAGGTTGGTAAGGTTTTTGATACCGAGAAATTCATTATGACCTATGATAATCTCGGCATCGGCAGATTGATCTATCAGTTGCCCACCACCCTTTGTGAAATGTTCCTTTCCGAAGTGTTTAAGAAGGGTTCTATTGAGTCTTTGGATTATGAAACACTCTTTACCATTCAAAAGTTTTTTGAAAATAACCTGAATGTTTCGGAAACTTCCCGTAAGCTTTTTGTTCATCGTAATACCCTTGTTTACCGCCTTGAAAAGATCCGTAAATTGACCGGACTTGATCTGCGGCGGTTTGACCACGCCATTGTATTTAAGGTGGCATTAATGGTTAAAAAGTATTTGAATGCAAATCCCACAAAGTTTTAATTAAGAGGTATTTATGATTGTATTTGACGATGTATATAAGAGTTATTCCAACGGCACAAATGCGCTGAACGGAGTCTCCTTTACCATCAAAGACGGTGAATTTGCCTTTATTATCGGACCCAGCGGCGCAGGAAAAAGCACCGTGATCAAATTGTTGATGCATGAAGAAGTTCCTTCGGGCGGTATTGTGAAGGTAGGGGACTTTGATATTAAAAAAATGCGAGCTTCAAAGGTTCCTATGTTGCGGCGCAGTATGGGCGTTGTGTTTCAGGATTTCCGCTTGATCGATAATATGACCGTGTTTGATAATGTTGCGTTTGCTATGCGCGCAATCGGCAGTTCTCAACGAACTATTCGTCGCCGTGTTCCTTATGTTTTAGGGGTTGTCGGCTTGGGTCATAAGGCCAAGAACTATCCCAATGAACTTTCCGGAGGTGAGCAACAGCGTGTTGCCCTTGCCAGAGCTTTGGTGAACAATCCTCACTTGATTATTGCCGATGAGCCCACCGGAAACGTGGATCCCGAGATGGCGCGTGAGATTATGGAATTACTGAATCAGATTAACCAAAACGGTACAACCGTCATTGTGGTAACCCACGATAACACCTTGGTAAATGAGTTTAATAAACGCGTGATTCATATTGAAAAAGGACGCGTTGTGAGCGATCAGGTGGGCGGATATTACGCCGCCGAAGAATAAGAGGAGGCGATTATGTATTTTTTGCAATCTGCTTTTAAAAGCATTCGAAAAAACTATTTAATGACATTTGCCTCCATTTTTGTGTTGGTGGCTTGTATGCTGATTATTGGCTCTGCTTATTTGTGCTCTGCAAATATTGGAGCTTTAATGGACGATCTTGGAAAGAATAATGAGATCGTTGCATATGTTGATGAAGAATTAGAAGAAAGCAAGCTTTCTGTTCTTCAGGATGAGCTTGAATCGATCGAGTATGTGGTTTCAGTAGAATTCATTTCCAAAGATGATGCACTTGCTGAGTATCAGGAGCAATTTGGAGAAGAGGGAGAATATCTTTCTTGGTTTTACGGAGACGAAAACCCTCTGCGGGATGAATTCCGCATTCATGTGGATGAGAATAGATTGACTGAGTTTGATGCAATCACTAAAAAAGTTGCTTCTACTGAAGGTGTTGCAAACACTTCTGATTCTCAAGAAGTGGTCAATATGCTGCTATCCTTGCAAAAAGTGATGGATATCCTGAGCTTTTGGATCATGGTGATTTTGGCGTTGGTATCTTGGTTTATTGTCTATAATACCATAAAACTTGCTATGTATAACCGTCGCCACGAAATCAATATTATGAAGTATGTTGGTGCAACCAATGCGTTTATCCGTACCCCTTTTATTTTAGAGGGGATTATTATTGGATTGTGTGCCGCCATTGTTTCTTACGGCTTGCAATGGATCATTTATGTCTATTTATTGCAGCCGTTGGTGGTCGATCTTCAATTTATTTCAACCTTACCCTTTACCGCGCTTTCTCCCGTGATTATTGCCTATTTCGGCGGGATCGGTGTTTTGGTTGGATTGATCGGAAGCGCATTTTCCATCAATAAGTATTTGAAAGTATAGGTGATTCTATGAGAAGATGGCGTTCCGTTATCGCTTTTTTGATTGTCATTCTTCTGATTTTGGGAATGACCACTTCGATTGTGTTCAGTTTCACAACCCATGGTGCCGAAGATGTCAACGGTATGCAGGACGAACTGAATGCACTCATTGAGAAACGTGAAAAATTAGAGAAAGAATTAGAATCGATCAAGAATAAGAAAAATGCCGCATTGGAAGAAAAAGAAGTTATTGATCAGCAGATCATGGACTTGAATTCCGAGGCTGAAATTCTGGATGATTTGGTGGATTCTCTTTCCGATGATCTGAAGAAAAGTCAAAAGGCTTTGGATGAAGCTGAAAGCGTTTTGGATGAAAACACCGAGCTGGCAAAAGCACGTATTCGTGCCATGTATGAGCTGGGTAGTACCTCTTATTTGAATATTATTCTCGGCTCTGAATCCTTACACGATTTTATTGCGCGCGTTGAATTGGTTAAACAGATGACCGCATACGATCAAAAGGTGATCGATGCATTAAAAGAGACCAAAACAACGATTGAGAAAGAGACCAAAGCAATCGAAGAAAAGAAAAATGCACAGGAAGATGCATTGAACAAACTCGAAGACAATGTATCTTCTTTGAAGAAAAAGAGGGCTCAAAGTGATTCGCTGATCGAGACTTTCAACGCGAAGTCTGAGGCAAATAAACAAGCCATTTTGGCGGCAGAAAAAGCCGAAGAACAACTGCAAGCTGAAATTCGCAAGGCTCTGGCTAATAGCTCCAATGAAAATTTTGTGGGCGGTCAATTCTTATGGCCGGTGCAGGGTTATCACCGCATTACCAGCGTTTTCGGGTATCGCACCCATCCCATTACCGGTGTATATAAATTGCATACCGGTGTTGATATTGCAGGTCCCGGAATCAGCGGTAAGCCTATTATGGCCGCCAATGCCGGCACGGTGATCAAGGCGGGTTATAACCGCGGTTACGGCAATTATGTTGTGATTGACCATGGTGGTGGCTACAGCACCCTTTACGGTCACGCAAGCAGATTGGCTGTTTCTGCGGGTCAGTCAGTGGCGAGAGGTGATACCATTGCTTATGTTGGCACTACCGGTTATTCGACCGGCTATCATCTCCATTTTGAGATTATTGAGAACGGCGAATATAAAAATCCGCTGTCATATTTTAACATTAACTTTACTTACGCTTGATAGGCAGGTGTCTTTATGAAAAGAAAGGTTGAGTTGGGAACGGTTCTGTTTTTTATAGTCGCAACCGTTCTTGTTACTTGCATTGCTACCTATATGTATATGGCACATATGGTGGAACGCACAACCGGAAAAAGTGAAATATTTGAAAAACTTACCCGTGTTTATCAAGTGGTAAACAATCGATATGTGGGTCATTTGGATGAGGATGCCGCGATGGATTCTCTTCTGAGCGGATATATCGACGGTGTGGATCCTTATGGCGTTTATTTGAATAAATCCTCTTATTTGGAATTCAAAAACGCACAGGAAGGAAAAACCTCCGGAATCGGTATGGCAGTTAAGTATGTGGTTTCCACCGGTTATCTGAAGGTTACTCGGGTTCGCTCGGGGTCTCCTGCAGAAACTGCAGGTATTCAAGCGGGAGATATGATTATTAAGATTGACGGAGACGATGTTTCTCAAATGAGTTACACCGATGCCACAAACCGTTTGCAAAAGGATGTAGGCACCCAGATCAAGCTGACCGTTACCCGCGGCGGGTTAAATGTGGATTTTCCTGTTTCGGTTGAGAATTATACTGAAGCAACCGTTACTTCAAAATTGATGGTTTCCCAAGTGGGATATATTTCCATCAGTGCATTTGATACCAATACCGCCGCTGATTTCAAAGCGGCAATGGCAGATCTCACTGCAAAAGGCGCAAACAAATTTATCTTCGATGTGCGCAACAATACAGGCGGTTCTCTCACGGCAGTAACAGAGATTTTAGACTATTTACTTCCCGAAGGAACGCTTTGTACCGTTCGCGATAAAAACGGAGAAGAAGATGTTTATTCCTCGAATGCTGAGTGCGTGCCCGGAACCTATGTGGTCTTGATCAACGGTTCCACATATAGCGGCGGTGAACTGTTTGCGGCAGCATTCCGTGATTTTGAATACGGCACTTTGGTGGGAAGCACCACCTATGGTAAGGGAATGGCACAGGAAGTGATACCTTTGGGCGACGAAAGTGCTTTGTATCTTTCGACCAATCTTTATTTCCCGCCGAATATGATCAATTATGACGGAGTCGGCGTTTCGCCCGATGTTCCCGTGTCTTTGACTGCAGATCAAGAAGAGCGTTTTTATGAACTTTCCTATACGGAGGATGCCCAGTTGCAGGCGGCAATGACCCAGTTGGGCGCGGCATAAAAAGTAATTAAAAAGCGGAGTCTTAAGACTCCGCTTTTCTTTTTATTATTTTGTTCCAAGGGATCACATAGGCAATTAAATATAAGGGGACGGAAAGGGCAACAGCACCAAATAAATCCAATATGGAGTGTTGCTTTACAAAAACAGTAGAGAGACAAATTGAAACGCTTAAAACTGTTACAAAAACAATGAGCCATGGATGCTTTTGGCACCATTTATTCTTCCAAAGTGCAATGTTCATTCCGATGGAGTTTAGACAGTGAATGCTTGGGAATACATCGTAAGACGAATCAGAGGATTGAAGCCAACGAATTGCTTCGGTCAGTAAGTTGCTTCTTCCGAGGGTTTCGTAATCTACCCGTAAATCTTGATAATTGGGGAATAGAGTATAAATGATCAGACAGGTGGTCATTCCGATATAGAGAAAGGCACACATCCGATAGTAATCTTCCCGATTGTTTAAAAGCAGAAAAACATAACCGACCGCAATATATGCAAACCATAAGAAATAGGGGATCACAAACCATTCATTAAATGGAATTAGATCATCTAATTTGCAATACATTTCGGTTGCTTCCGGACGGGTGGGCGTATATACGTTCAGAAAATTAAACCATGGTAAATAAAATGCAAAATAAAGTACCCAGATTGCGTGAGAATACTTTTTTGCCAAAGTTTTAAATTTTTGCTTCATTTCAGTTCTCCGTCAGTTAAACTTATAGAGTCTTTGAATCAGGCGATAACCGGCAACAGTGACCTTCCGAATTCCTTTATTTTTGAATGCGAAAAATCCCGCCAAGGAACGGTAACGCAGATGTGCATAGTGCTGAGGATAGTTTTCTTTTAAGAATGCCCAGTAGTCCATCAGTTTTTGGATCGCTTCATCGGAGCCATCAAGGGTGAGAAGGGATGCGGCGATCAGCACCATTACGCTGGCATAATTGATCATATGGCGGTATAATTTCGGCTCACGTTTGCGAATTGCCGCAAGATCGTGCTTTGCCAAGATCAATTTGGATACAAGAATTTGCTGGTCTACACGCTTGATCATATTAGCCTCGTTCACTGATTGATCCGCTCTGCCAATGAAATAGCGGTAAAAATCTACGTCCGCATAATAAATGCTTTTAATCAACGGCAGGGGGGAGTAAACAAAGATATTATCCACATAAAAGGTATGCAACGGAATTTGAAGATCCGATTGTCGAACCAGGTCGGTGCGATAAAACACTGCGTGCATAATTATGTATCGTGTAATGTCAAAGGGACCGCATTCAGACCAGCTGAATTTCCGCCAACGGGGAAGAATCCCGCGATAATGAACGGTATGATTGCTGTGTTGTTCGTGTTCATAAACATAGTTACACACGATCATATCCAAAGGATCGTTTTTTTGAAGGAATTCTTCAATAACTTGCAAAATCTTTTGTAATGCTTCCGGATCTGCCCAATCGTCAGAGTCCACAACCTTATAATAAAGTCCTTCCGCTTCTTTTAAACCCGCCATAATGCCACTTCCGTGACCGCCGTTTTCTTTATGAACGACCTTGATAATATCGGGGTATTTTTCTTTGTATTCATCTGCAATTGCTCCGGTCTGATCGGTGGAACCATCGTTGACCAAAATGATCTCAATCTTATCACCGCCGGTCAAAAGCGTATCTACACAATGGCGCATATAGTTTTCGCTATTGTAACAAGGGACGGCAAATGAAACTAATTTCATATTTTTGCTCCTTTATAATGAACATCGTTATCCAAAACATTTTAGCACAAAAGACTTTCAAAATCAATAATCGGCAAAGAGTTTGTTCATTAATTTTTTCTTAAGGGGTTCGGTGGCTTGAAAGTCTGTACCCAAGGCATATTCTTTCTCGATTTTTAAATGAAGATTGCGGGCAAGATCTAAATTTTCGCATGCGCCGTTGATTAACTCGCGCAATATTCTTTTATAAAATGCCAACTTATTTTTTCGATCCTCCAAATATTCTTTTGAAAAATAGTTTTGAACGACTATTTTTCGTGCAACTGTTTCCTCCTCAAGTTCTATGGGGAACAGACCGTCTTTGGTAACAACAGAAAGATTTCTTTCGGGGATAATGATATGATGAAGCTGATCTTTTCCGCAAAGAGGGTGATAACTATTAATATGATCAATACCATTTTGCGTTAGTTTTTGATCAAGATATGAAAGCAATAAACCGCTTGCCATCCAACGGTCTTCTAAAACGATAATTCGCTTTCCGAATTTTTGAATGGTTTCAGTTAAGGTAATTCGACCATCGGGTGATATTGCCGATAAGAAACGTTTTTCCACTTTTGCGGGGTTTTCGCGTTTTTCCCAAAGTGCATATTGCTTTAAGATGCGGTCACCTATATTCGTGAGTCGATGATAGTCCAGATGCTTATACATTGGGGAAAATACACTGATAAAAAGCTTCTTTGCACTTCCCAAAAGCGCGTAGCAACTGTCGTAAATTTCTGATTTTTCTTCCATCAGCTTTATAATAAGGTCTTTATTCAGTTTTTCAGGCGCCCAACCTTCCCCTAAGTCGATAATATTACCGCCGACTGCGGGGAATTTGGGTTCGTAGCTGTGGGGAGCCGTGGCATCCATAATAACCGCTTTTTGATCCGGTAAAACCACTGCATCCAAACTGAAGGGATCACCCGAACAGTAGATCAATTCAGCGTTTTCAGCTCTGGAAGCGATTTGCTTAAGCAAGGTGCTTTTGCCGCTTCCCGGCCCGCCTTTGATGTAATAAACCGCATACTTTTTTTCATTTGTCAGTGTATCAAAAAAAGAGATAAATCCATCACCGCTGTTGGCGGCACAAAAGGTTTTGAATTGCATAAAATCACCTCTCAACATCTTATGTTTTCCATGGCTTTTGGTTCGTATAAGAAGTGAAAAAGCTGGAAATAATGATGATAAGAAAATAATGGGAGTATTTTATGCATAATCGAGTTGTAATAAGCGGGGTAGACACATCAAAATTGCCGATTCTTTCCAATGATGAAAAGAATGAACTGTTAAGACGAATTAAAGCAGGTGATAAGAAGGCGAAGGATCAATTTGTTGAAGGAAATTTAAGATTGGTTCTCTCCATCGTTCAGCGTTTTGCAGGGAGGGATGAGTGTATGGATGACCTGTTTCAGGTCGGATGTATCGGCTTGATAAAAAGCATTGATAACTTTGATTTGAGTCTTGGCTTGCGCTTTAGCACTTACGGCGTTCCTATGATTCTCGGGGAAATACGGCGCTATTTGAGAGACAACAATATGGTGCGTGTTTCACGCGCCACACGGGATTTGGCATACCGTGCGCTTACGGTAAAAGAGCGACTTTCAAATTTGAAAAACCGTGAACCCACAGTTGGAGAAATTGCCAAAGAAATGGGTGTTCGTAAGGAAGAGGTGGTGATGGCTTTGGATGCCATAGTTGATCCCATTTCTTTATTCGAGCCTGTGTATTCCGATGGGAATGATGCCATCTATGTGATGGATCAGGTGAGCGATGGACGAGGAGGCGATGACTGGATCGATGAGCTTTTGATCAAAGATGCGATCAATAAACTGCCGGAGCGTGAAAAGAACATCATCGAATTGCGTTTTTTAGAGGGAAAAACACAGATGGAAGTTGCACAGGAGGTCGGTATTTCTCAGGCGCAGGTTTCGCGTTTGGAAAAAGGTGCCATTGAACGAATTAAGGGTCAATTGTAACATTGTTTTTGATCGAATCATATGCTGTATTAACTTCTTGATCGGGAGGGAAACCGGTGTTAGTAAAGGCTTTGGATGAAAACCGTGTTAAGGTGTTGATAGAAGATCGGGATATTGATCGCTATGATCTTCCTTTCGAAAAACTAAACTATGATGATCAAAATTCACGGGCATTTATCTACGAGATTTTAGAAGAGGCCTATGATCAAACAGGAATTAATTTTAGAAATTGCAGACTCATGATCGAAGTTATTCCCGGTGTCTCTCGGTCTTATTACGTTTTGCTGACGCGTATATTGCAAAACGGCGACGAAAAAATTGAATTTGATAAGGCTGACCGTACAGAATCGGAAATGTATATTTTTAAGATTGACCAAGGAAGTAAAGTGTGTCGCTTTTTTCGATTTCTCTCAAAAATCCCCCCTCAGAAAAGCGATTTGTATTTTTATAATCAACACTTTTATGTTGCATTGTCATTTGCTCCTTATGTGGTGGAAAAAGAAGATTTTCGATGGTTTATACATGGTCTGGAAGAGTTCGGAGAGCGTTGCAGCTTTCGATACAGTAACGAAGCGCTTCTCAGAGAGTGGGGAGAGCGTTTGTTGGGCCCTGATGCATATAGTGTATTGGGCATCTCAAAAAGTTAATAGTTTTGATTTAAAAATGAACGCTCGTATCAGGGTTTCCTGTTTCGGGCGTTCTTGATGTTATGATGAAAATTATGCGCATATTATTGACAAATTCTCTATTTATGTTATTATTATATAATAAATAACTATATAATGGAGTAGTATGAGATGTCTGTAAAAAGTATGACCGGATTCGGTCGCGGAGTCGGTTCTTTCGGCGGCTTGGATTTTACCGTTGATATTAAATCTGTAAATCACCGCTTCTTTGATTTTTCCGCTCGCATTTATAAAGACTATGCTTTTTTGGAAGAACCCATTAAGAGCAGAATTGCAAAATCGGTTGCAAGAGGAAAGGTCGATGTATATTTTCATACCGAGAAATCCTTGGAAAATGCAGAACTTATCGCAACCATTGATGAAGGTTTGGTAAAGGCATATTTGAATGCCGCAGACCAACTGGCAGATTTGGGCGTTAAAAACGATTTGGGTGCTTCCCGTATCCTCACCTTGCCGGATGTGCTTACCATTCGTCAACCCGAAGTTTCGGAAGACGAAATTACCGCTTCGGTTTTAAGTGCAGTTGACTGTGCTTTGGAAGCCTTTATCAATATGCGTGAGGTTGAAGGTGAAAAACTGAAAACAGACTTGACCGATAACCTTTCTTTCATTGCAGAAGCAGTTGAACGGGTGGAGGTTTTGGCTCCTGAATCGGTTCAGGCATATCGTCAGCGGTTGGAGGACAAGATCCGCGAGACATTAGGCGACCGCGATGTTGAGGAATCCAGACTTTTAACGGAAGTTGCCGTATTTGCCGATAAGGTGGCAGTGGACGAAGAAACTGTTCGCTTGAAGAGTCATCTTTCTCAATTCCGCGATCTTTTGGAAGAGGGGGGGCCCATCGGTAAGAAATTGGATTTTCTGATTCAGGAAATGAATCGGGAAATCAATACCATTGGTTCCAAGTGTAACAGTATCGAAATCACCAGAATTGTTGTGGATGTGAAGTCCTGTATCGAAAAAATTCGTGAACAGATTCAAAATGTGGAGTAACGGAGGCGTTTTATGAAACTGATCAACATCGGTTTTGGCAATATGATCAACTCTTCACGCATTATTGCCATCGTAAGTCCCGATAGCGCTCCTATCAAGCGCATTATTTCAGAAGCAAAAGAAAATAGTGTTTTGGTGGACGCTACATACGGAAGAAGAAGCCGTGCGGTGATCATCACAGACAGCGATCATGTGATTTTATCGCCGTTGCAGCCCGAAACAGTTGCCAACCGTTTAACGGATAGCTACGATGAGGAAGAAGGCGAAGATGATGAGTAAAGGAAAGCTGATCATTGTTTCCGGCCCCAGCGGAACAGGAAAAGGGACGGTTTTAGCTGAGGTATTTAAAAAGAATCCCAATCTCATCTATTCTGTTTCCGCCACAACCCGTTCTCCGCGGCAAGGAGAACAACACGGAGTTCAATATTTTTTCATTACCAAAGAAGAATTCGAAGCCAAGATTCAAAAAAATGAAATGCTGGAATATGCCGAGTATTGCAATAACTATTACGGAACACCGGCAGATTTTGTAAACCTTCAGCGTTCTTTGGGAAAAGATGTTATTTTGGAAATTGAAGCTGAGGGCGCCATGCAAGTAATGAAAAAGTGTCCCGATGCTATTTCGCTGTTTATTTTACCTCCCAGTATGGAGGAATTGGAACGTCGTCTTTCTTCTCGCGGAACTGAAGAAGTTGATGCGGTTGCCGCTCGCATTGCTAAGGCGCGTGAAGAAATTGAAAAAGCTTCGCTTTATGATTATCGCATTGTGAATGATGATATTGAAAGCGCTGCATTGCAAATAGATCAAATTATTAAGAAATAAAGGAGTTTGAATTATGCTTTATCCTGCAGTATCTGATTTAGAAAACAAATCCAACAGCCGCTATGCGCTGGTTATTATGGCCGCAAAACGTGCACGCCAGATTTCTGAGTATGCAAACGCCAATGAGCTTGAGTTGCCCCATAAGCCTGTGAAATTAGCTATTATTGACATCGCCGCCGGAAAGGTTTCCATTAAAGGTAATCAACCGACCGAAGAGGTTGAAGAATAAAGATGCCTCGCATCTGTCGAGTTGCCATCGATCAGATCGTTGAGAAGATCGACAGAGACTATGATTATATTCTTCCTTCGATATTTGCCGACCAAGTCCAAGCGGGAATGCGCGTGCTGGTTCCTTTCGGAAACGGTAATGTGCTGAAAAAAGCAATGGTGCTTGAGATTTTGGATGGGGAACAAAGCGAGAAGATGAAAGAGGTTGTGCGAGTGTTGGATAAAGCTCCGATGCTCGACGCTGTTCACCTAAAGCTTGCCGATTGGATGGCGAAGCAATATTTTGTAACCCGATATCAGGCGATCCGCTGTATGATTCCGCGGGGACTGGATTATAAGATCAACGATGTTTTTGCGTTGCATCCCGAACTCGAAACCTATCCTAAAGAATATGAAAAATTAGTCTCTTTCATGCAAGAACAAAAAAAGCCTGTGGCGCGCAATGAATTTCCCGCTTCTTTGAAGCCTTTATGTTTGCCTGCATATCGTGACGGAGTGTTGGTAGAGGAAATTACCTCCGTGCGAAACATTGGTGATCTTAAAGAAAAAAAGATTCGCGCCTTATTAAATCCCGAGGAAATTGAATCCTATCTTGCAGATTTAGAAAAACGCTTTGAAAAACAGCGGGATTTTTTATCTCTCTTTTTGGAAAATACCGTTTTGTCTGCTAAAGATGCTTTGTATTACTCCGGTTGCGGGCCATCTACCGTTAAAACATTGGTCAAAAAAGGTTTGATCGAAGTTTTTAATGAGTCTAAGGAACGCATTCCCTATGAAGCCTTGGAGCGAGGAGTTCAGCGGGAAGAGATTCACTTGGAAGAAGAGCAAGAAATTGCTTATAAGGGGATCGCATCTACTTTCGGAGCAGAGGAAACCCATCTTCTCTACGGCGTAACAGGCAGCGGAAAAACCCATGTCTTTATGCGGCTGATGGATGATGTGATCGCATCCGGTCGCTCTGTTTTAATGTTGGTACCCGAGATTGCCTTAACACCGCAGATGTTGAGCCGGTTTTATTTGAGATACGGAAATTGTGTTTGCGTGCTTCACAGCGGATTATCCATCGGTGAAAAAGCTGATGAATGGAAAAAGATTCGCAGCGGCAAAGCCACGGTGGTGGTTGGGACCCGCAGCGCCATATTTGCACCCATTCAAAAGCTTGGCTTGATCATTATGGATGAGGAACACGAATCGACTTATAAATCCGAAACCTCCCCGCGCTTTCATACTCGCGATATTGCACGCTTTCTCTCTCACTATGAAAAGGCACCCTTGGTCTT
Organism: Eubacteriales bacterium; assembly: GCA_045539135.1. GTDB lineage: Bacteria > Bacillota > Clostridia > Oscillospirales > QAKW01 > QAKW01. Next base: position 12,960 of record JAZQET010000025.1, read on the forward strand.
TGCATCCGCCACTCCTTCTATGGAAAGCTATTATCAAGCGGAGCGTGGTACCTATCGTTTGCATACGCTGACACGCCGTTATAATAACGCGGCTTTACCGCAGGTCACTTTGGTGGATATGCGGGAAGAGCAGCATGCTGAAGACTCTAAAATCTTTGGTAAAACATTATTGAACGGTCTTAAGGATACTTTGGAGCGCAAAGAGCAGGCCATTTTGTTCCTTAATCGCAGAGGAATGCACTCGGTAGTCGGATGTTCTTCTTGCGGTGCAATCGCAAAATGCCCTTCTTGCGGAATTGCGCTGACATATCATAAAGCAAATCGTCGATTAATGTGTCATTATTGCGGCTATAACGTGCGGCAGTTTTCCCGCTGTCCCGAATGCGATAGTGAGCAGATCAAAATGCTGGGTATGGGAACGCAGTATGCAGAAGAAGAGTTGAAAAACCATTTTCCTGATGCGCGTGTATTAAGAATTGATATGGACACCATTGATTCCTATCTTTCTTACGGTGAAAAGCTAAATGCTTTTCGTAATGGGGAATATGATATCGTTTTGGGCACCCAAATGATTGCAAAGGGATTGGATTTTCCCAATGTAACATTGGTTGGTGTTTTACAAGCAGATATGTCGTTATATGTGGATGATTTTCGCGCCAATGAACGAACCTTTAATTTGCTGACGCAGGTTTGCGGGCGAAGCGGTAGAAGCGGAAAAGAGGGAAGGGCCATTATCCAAACCTACTGTCCTGATCATCAGGTCATAACCCTTTCAAAGGATCAAAATTATCCCCAATTCTACCGTCAGGAAATTGCTTTTCGCAAGTTGGTTGGATATCCGCCCTTCTGCGATATTCTGGTGATTACAGCCGAGGGCTTTTCGCCTAAATCTGTGTATGACAGCATTTCCGCAATATACCGTCATCTGCAAACTGCAAGTCTTGGGGAATATAGTGATATTCCGTTACGGTTATTAACACCCGTTATTCCGCGCATCGGAATGATTCGCGGCAGACATCGGATGCAGATGATGGTAAAGTGTAAAAATTCTGCTCGCTTGCGCGCTCTGGTTTGCGAGTGCAGAGGCTTGGAGTTGTCTGCCGGTGTGCAAACAATTTATAATATTAATCCTATTCAAAGTTTTTGAGGTGAAACCATGGCACTTAGAAATGTTGTGAAGAACGACATGGAGTTTTTAGGAAAAAAATCAAGAGTAGTTACCGAGTTTGATCAAAAACTCGCAACGCTGGTCGAAGATATGCGTGATACACTCAGAAAAGAAGCAGGAGCCGGTCTTGCGGCTCCTCAGGTTGGTATTCTTCGCAGAATTTTTATTGCAGATATCAATGGAGACGGTTCTGAGTATAAAGAGTTTATCAATCCCGAGATTTTAAGCGCAACCGGAAAGAATGACCGTTATTATGAAGGATGCCTTTCGTTCCCCGGTCGTACTTTTCATATCGTGCGCGCCAATAAAGTAAAGATGCGCGCGCAAAATGTAAAAGGGGAAACCTTTGAGTTTTCTGCGGATGATTTTCTCGCCCGTTGCTTGCTTCATGAATATGACCATTTGGAAGGAATTACCATCCCGATGATCGGAGAAGAGGTTTTTGAACGTGAATAAGTTGCGCGTTTTGTTTATGGGAACCCCCGATTTTGCTCTTCCGTCCTGCAAAATGATGTTTGAAAAGCATCAGTTGGTCGGTGTGGTAACTCAGCCTGATCGACCCAAGGGAAGAGGCGGCAAAATGTCAGCCCCGCCCGTAAAGGAGTTTGCCCTTTCCAATAACTTGCCTTGCTGGCAACCCACTATCTTAAAAGACGGCAGTTTTCAAAGTGTTTTGGACGAAACCAAGCCCGACTTGATTGTGGTTGCGGCTTACGGTAGGATCTTACCAAAATACATTTTGGAGTATCCTCAATACGGTTGTATTAATGTGCACGGTTCCTTGCTTCCCAAATACCGTGGCGCCGCACCTATTCAGCGCGCGGTGATCAACGGTGAGTCTGAAACGGGAATTACCATTATGAAAATGGCCGAAGGGATGGATACCGGTGATATGATCCTGCAGGTGAAAACGCCGATCCTGAATACTGATACCGCAGGCTCTCTTTTCGATCGGTTGGCCGATCTTGGTGCGGAGGCTTTGGAGCAAGCAATCCAAAAAATCGTTGACGGAACAGCGGTTTATACCGTTCAAGATGATTCACTTGCAACCCATGCGCCGATGATCGAAAAAAGCGAGGGTCAGTTGGATTTCCGAAAAGATGCAAAAACTTTACGTGATTTGATTATGGGATTGAGTCCGTCTCCTGGTGCTTTTTTGGAATTGGAAAACGGACGGTTGAAGGTTTATGAAGCCTCCCTTGGTTCGTCTTCTAAGCAACCTGCGGGTAGCATTGCCGCAATTTCCAAAGAGGGAATTTCAATTGTTTGCGGCGATGGAAACACCGTTCTGTTGAATGTGGTGCAAAAACAAGGGAAAAATAAAACAGACGCATATTCTTATGCTTGCGGTGCTAAACTTGCCGTAGGAGAATATTTGAAATAAAAGGAGATTTTCAATGCTCTTTAGCAGTTATTACTTTGGTGTTTTTACAATGCTTCCCGTGATCATCTTGGGTCTCATTGTACAAGCGAAGCTGAATTCCACCTATGCAAAGTATTCTAATATCGGCAACGGACGGGGGATGACCGGCGCTCAAATGGCCGAAATGATTTTGCGTGGTGCCGGAATTTTCGATGTTACCGTTACCTGTATCAACGGCAAGCTTTCCGATCATTTTGATCCCACAAAAAAAGTAGTTCGGTTGTCTTCGGAGGTTTATAACGGTACCAGCATTGCATCTATCGGCGTAGCGGCCCACGAATGCGGTCATGCTATTCAGCACGCAGTCGGGTATTTTCCCATTCGGGTGCGAAGTGCGGTTGTTGGAATCACCAATTTCAGTTCAAAATTGCTTTATCTTTTGATGATCCTCAGCGTTTTTGTGTCCGGCTCTATGGGGACAGTGCTTTTTAACGTCGCTGTTCTTTGCTATGCAGTATTGTTCTTCTTTCAATTAATTACACTTCCTGTAGAGTTTAATGCATCTGCGCGTGCAGTGGAGCAGATTCGCACCGCAGGCTTTGATGAGGGCGATGTGAAAGGCGTGAGACAGGTTCTTTCTGCTGCTGCAATGACTTATGTTGCCTCTGCGATCACTGTCCTGTGGCAACTGCTGATCCTCTTGAATCGCCGCCGCAGTCGATGAAAAGCAATCCTCGAAAAATTGCATATCGCTTGTTGGAGGAGTGGGAGCAGAAAAAAACTTTTCCCAATCTTGCATTAAAAAATGCTTTAAGGAACATTGGTGAAGAGCGTGACCGTCGGTTTATCACCGCTCTGGTGTATGGCGTGGTTGAACGAAAGATTACATTGGATCACTTTATCAATCAATGTCTCAGCACCAAAAAAATTGAAACATCCGTTCGCTGTGTTTTGCGGATGGGGATTTATCAAATGTTTTATATGAGCATTCCTGCCTCTGCTGCTTGCAATACTTCAGTAGAGTTGATTAAAGAACGCGGTCTTACACGCTCTGCTGCCTTGGTGAATGCTGTTTTGCGGCGTTGTGATCGAGAACGCGAAGAGCTCATGGCGCTTAAAAAAGCGGATTTTTCACTGCGTTATTCTATCGATCCCCAATTGGTAGAACTATTGCTTGAGCAATACGGCAAAGAAACATTTGTTTCGATGATGGAAGGAATGAAAAAGCCTGAAACGGCGATTTATCTGTTTCATAACATCAAAAAGCTGAATGCCGAAAGCTTTCTGCAACAAATGAATCAAGAGGGGATTGCTTTGGAACCGACAGAATTTCCGCATCTATATCGCGCCTCTGTTGGCTTTTCTCCTGAACATTCAAAAGCATACCAAGACGGTTTTTACCACATTGTTGGTCATCATTCTGCGCAAGCGGCTCTGCTGATGCCCGAAGGCGCAAAAAAGGTCATGGATCTTTGCGCCGCCCCCGGTGGTAAGACGATGATCTTGGCCACCATTGGAAAGGCTACCGTACATTCTTTCGATCTTCACGAGCACAAAGTGTCCTTGCTTCAAAAAGAAGCAAAACGGTTGGCACATCAAAACATCATTGTCAGTCAACAAGACGGCACTCAAGCATTGCCCGAACATTTAGAAACAGCAGACTTTGTTTTATGCGATGTTCCTTGCAGCGGTCTTGGAATGATGGGCAAAAAACCTGATATTAAGTACAAAAACTATAACAGCGAAGAGTTTACTTCTGTTCAAACGGCAATTTTGTCCAACGGCGCCTCTTATTTAAAAAGAGGCGGAAGATTGGTTTATTCAACCTGCACCGTTGATCACCGTGAAAATGAGCAGTTGATCACTTGCTTTTTACAGAGCCATCCGGAGTTTTCCTTGGATCAATCGGTGTTGGATCGCGGAGAAAAACTTTATTTACCTTTAAACGGGGGAGACGGTTTTTATATCGCGGTCTTAAAGAAGGATTAATACATTGAAACAAGACTTAAAATCACTCACAAAAGAAGAATTAACTTCTTACATAATTTCTTTGGGACAGCCCGCCTTTCGCGGAAAACAGATCTTTCGGTGGATCCACCGCGGGGTGCAATCCTTTGCGGAAATGACAGACCTTCCGAAGGATTTTCAGCGTACGCTGGATGAGCAGGCAAAGATCACAACCCTGCAGATTTATAAGCGGTTCAAATCCTCCATTGACGATACGGTGAAATATCTGTTCTTATTAGAGGATCAAAACCTGATCGAAACGGTTGTGATGAAGTATCATCACGGTTATTCTATTTGTATCTCATCGCAGGTGGGCTGTCGAATGGGTTGTTCCTTTTGCCAGTCCACTAAGAACGGATTGGTTCGTTCTTTAACCACAGGCGAGATTTTAGATCAAATCTTAAAGGCGCAAAAGGATTTGGATATCCGCATCAGCAACGTTGTAATGATGGGGATCGGCGAGCCTCTTGATAATCTTGAGCAGGTTTTAAACTTCTTGAAGATCGTGAACGATCCCGACGGAATCAACATTGGATACCGTCACATTTCCTTATCTACCTGCGGATTGGTTCCGGGTATTCGAAAACTGTCGGAACTTGATATTCCCATTACACTTTCCATTTCTCTGCATGCCACAACCGACGAGGATCGGTCGGCAATGATGCCGATTAACCGTAAATACTCGTTAAATGAGTTGATTTTGGCTTGCAAGGAATATCAAAAAGTAACAGGACGCCGTATTTCTTTTGAATACTCTGTCATCAGCGGTATTAACGATCGTGATGCAGATGCTTTGCGGCTGTCAAAACTCTTAAAAGGTATTATGTGTCACATTAATTTAATACCTGTAAACCCCATAGAAAAGGGGACTTATCACGCTCCCTCCAAGAAAGACATTTTGCAATTTCAGGAGCGATTAATCAAATTAGGCTTGAATGCAACTGTCCGCAGAACGCTTGGTAGTGATATTTCTGCTTCCTGCGGGCAATTACGACATAAAAACATAGAAAAGGGGGATGCCTTATGAGGATCGTTGGAGGCAGCGATGTCGGCAAGGTTCGCAAAGAGAACCAAGATGCTTTTTGGGTTTCAGAAGTGAACCAAAATAGCTGTGTTGCTGTTGTGTGCGACGGCATGGGCGGTATGAACGGCGGCCAAGTGGCAAGCAATAAAGCCGTCCAAACAGTTCGTGAATATTGTGCGGCGAATGAAATTGCAGGGAACCACATTGAAAAGCAAATGCTGGGTTTAATGCAGCTTTGTAATCAGGCGGTATTCACCGAAGCTAATGAAAACCATGAGTATTCCGGTATGGGCACCACAATGGTTTTAACAGTGATCAAAAACGAAATAGTTTCAATCGCTAATATCGGCGACAGTCGCGGATATCATATTACCAACGGCAGTGTGCGTCAGGTGACCAAAGATCATTCCGCTGTGCAGGAATTGGTCGATATCGGTCAACTGACAGAGCGCCAGGCAAAGATCCATCCGAACAAAAACATTATCACCCGTGCGATCGGGGTAGAGGAAGAAGCGGAAATTGATTTTTATCGATTTGACGCAAAGTCCGGAGATGTTATTTTACTTTGTACCGATGGTTTAACTAATTTTGTGGACGAAAATGAGATCCAATTCGAAATTGCCGGCGGAGATCTGGGGGACCTTCCTCAGCGCCTGATCGAACTTGCAAACAGCAGGGGCGGCACGGACAATATCACCGTGGTTGCCATTCAAATATAAGGAGGACTGAAAGATGGAAAAATACATCGGAAAAGTTTTGAATGACCGCTATATGATCACCGAAGTTGTCGGTGTCGGCGGAATGGCTTATGTTTATAAAGCGTTTGATAAGATTTGCAATCGTGTTGTTGCCGTAAAGATTCTGAAGGATGAGTTTATGTCGGATGCTCAGTTCCGTCGCCGCTTCACCAATGAATCCAAAGCAATCACGATGCTTTCTCACGATAATATTGTGGATGTCTTTGATGTTTCTTTGGAGGGTGATACTCTGTATATCGTGATGGAGTATATCGACGGTATCACCTTAAAAGAATATATGGAGCGCAAAGGGACTCTCTCAGATGTGGAGGCTCTCCACTTCATTAAGCAGATCTTAAAAGGTCTTGCACACGCTCACGAGCGGGGAATCGTACATCGGGATGTAAAACCGCACAATATTATTTTACTGAAAAACGGCATGATCAAGCTCACCGATTTCGGCATTGCCCGTTTGACCAAGTTTGATACCCAAACCATGAGCGATATGACCATCGGCTCGGTTCATTACATCAGCCCCGAACAGGCGAGTGGAGACCGTACCGATGCCAGAAGCGATATTTACTCGGTTGGTATTATTCTCTATGAAATGCTCACGGGAAAACTGCCTTTTGAAGCAGATTCCGCTGTTGCCGTTGCTCTTAAGCAGGTGCAAGCACAGCCCGATCTTCCCACCGAAGTAAATCCCGATATTGCCCAAGGCTTGGAGGATATCATTCTTAAGGCAATTATGAAGGACCCCGGCATCCGTTATCAGTCTGCAGGCGCCTTTTTGGCTGATCTGACTCTTTTTGAGGCTGATCCCACCACCACCTTTGCCTATGGTGTTGTGACGGACGAAGGGGAAGAAGAGGACCTTTCGGCTGATAATTCGCCCACTCGCTTTGCCGATGATCTGTTGTTTGGGGAAGAGTTATCCGAAGGCTCCGATGAAACGGCAGAAGAGGAAGAAGAGGAGATAGAAAACAATTTCAAGACCACTTGGCTTCCTATTATAGCCGGCATTGGAACCGCCTTGGTTCTTTTGATTATGGTTGCTCTGGGAATCATTTTCCAAAAAGAGTTATTTGGTGAAAAGACCGTCTCCTGCCCCTCGGTAGTTGGAATTGATCTGGAAAATGCAAAAAGCCAGTATAATTTTGAATTCGTTGTAGGTTCTTCGGTTTCCAGTGATGAATTTGCAGAAGGTGTTATTATTTCTCAAAGCCCTGTGGCGAATTCTCAGGTGGAGAAGAACAGCACCATTACGGTGGTTGTCAGCACCGGCCCTGCAAGTATCAATAAAAACCCAGTTGATGTCAGCGGTGATAACTATGTTCCTAACGTTGTGGGCTATACCAGAGCCGATGCCATTGCCGAGTTTAAGCGGCAAGAAATCTCTTATAAAATCGAAACCAAGCACGATGATGATATGGAAGAAGGGCTGGTAATTTCCACCTATCCTAAAGCGGGCAAAGAAATCACCAGCGAAACCACCGTTATCATTTATATCAGCAGCGGTCCTTCCGAGGAAACTCCTCCTGAAGTTGAGACCGTAACAATGCCCGACTTGATCGGTTCCTCCTTGGATTTGGCGAAGACCACTCTTAAAAACAATAAACTTGAGTTGGGTACCGTAACCGAAGAACATCACGATACGGTGGAAAAAGGAAAAGTTTGCTCTCAAAGCGTGTTGAAGGATAAGGCTGTAGATGTCGGCACTAAAGTAAACCTGGTAATCAGCCTTGGTCCCAAGGAAGATGTTAAAGATCCCAATAACGACAAAGAACCTGAAAAGCCCGACGATGGCGAAACTCCCGCACCGGGTGGTGATACCACTCCCGGTGAAGGTGAGGGAAGTGAACCCTCCGATCCGAACGGCGGCTCTACCGGCACCGATGAGCCTGTGGATGGCGGAAACACGAGCGACGGCTCCGACGCCGGAGAAGAAAACAAAAAGCCTGAGAATAACGCAGGTAGCGAGTCCGGATCTGAAGTCGGCAAGGACGACAATCAAACTGCATGATAGGAAAAGTAATCAAGCTGCTCTCCGGCGTTTATACGGTGGTGACTGAAAACGGGGATTACTTATGTCGGGCCAAGGGGAGTTTCCGTAAAGAGGGAATCTCCCCGGTTCCCGGCGATGATGTGGAAATATTGGCAATGCCGGATCATACAGGAAGAATTGAAAAAATTCTGCCCCGTCGGAACTATTTGATACGGCCGAATGTGGCAAATGTTGATGTACTTTGCTACGTTTCTGCTTATTCCAATCCCTCGCCGTTTCCTTTTACCATCGATAAAATGTTGGTGATTGCCAAAAATCAAAACATAATTCCTGTTTTAGTTTTTAATAAAGCGGATCTTCCCGATGTTCATCAGGTTTCGGAACTTGCCGAACTCTATGGAAATCTTGGAATTGATGTATTTTGTGTTTCGGCTGAAACCGGTGATGGAATCGAGCCTCTGCGTGGTTTCTTGGCAAATAAAACGGTGATTTTTGCCGGAAACACAGGCGTAGGTAAAAGCAGTATTCTGAACGCATTATATCAATCGTTAAGATTGGAAACAGGCGAGATTTCCGAAAAGCTCGGCAGAGGACGGCACACCACCCGCCACATTGAGTTATTTCCGGAAAACGGAGCTTTAATTGGGGATACCCCTGGCTTTGGTGCTTTGGAGTTGGACGGATATGAAATCAAACGCAGAGATTTGGTTCAATACTTTCCCGAAATGATTCCTTTTGCAGAAGAATGTGCTTTTGCAGACTGTGCGCACCTAAACGAAAGAGATTGCTGTGTTCGCGCGGCAGTTGAGGCGGGAAAGATTCATAAAAGTCGCTATGACAGCTATCAGCAGATTTATCAGTTTTCAAAGGAGGAAGAAAATCCTTGGAACAAAAAAGCAAAAAACTGATGATTTTTTTAGCAGGTGAACTGCAAAACAAGGATAATATCCGAAAATTGATTGCTGAAAACGATTTTGATTTTTATGCGGCTGACGGTGGATATGCATTTGCAAAAGAATTTGCAGTGCCGTTAAGAAAGGTGCTTGGGGATTTTGATTCCATCCATAAACCGCAGTTGCCCGATTTGCTTGTGTATCCTTCCGAAAAGGACGAAACAGACGCGGAGCTCGCATTGAATCTTGCTTTGGAAGAGGGCTATCAAGAGATCTGGTTTATCGCTCCGTTTGGCGGACGCTTGGACCACACTGTAGCTAATCTGCATTTGCTGGAAAAAGCGAAACAAAAAAACGTTTCCTTAAAACTTTATGATGGCGTCAATCTCGCCTTTCTTTTAGAGCAGGGAACGCATATTATTTCAAAATACCGTTACGTTTCCTTTTTTCCTTGGGGGCAATCGTCAACCCTGTCTCTCAAGGGTTTTAAGTATCCGTTGGATCATTATTTTTTAACGCGCGCCAAGCCGATTGGAATCAGTAATGAACTCTTGCGTGATTTAGCATCCGTGGAGGTTCATTACGGCACGCTGTTATGTATTTGCGTTGAAAATGAGCAGGAGGATTTATGACTCGACAAAAACAAAGAAAAGTTGTTTTTCAATTATTATACTCGCTTCATTACCAAGGAATCAATCAAAAAGACGCGGTGATGGATGAGTTTTATCGTCAGCGAGAAGATCAAGAGGCTATTCCTTACATTGACGAAACGATGAGCGGTGTAGTTGAACATTGGGATGAAATTAATGCTTTGATTGAACCTTGCCTCGAGAAATGGTCTATGAAGCGATTGAGTGCTGTTTGTTTGGCAATTTTACGCCTTGCTGTTTACGAAATTTGCTTTAATGCCGATATTCCAAACCGCGTTGCCGTAAATGAAGCAATTGAGCTGGCCAAGGAATTCGGCGATGAAGATTCGGGAAGCTTTGTACACGGTGTTTTGAGCACCATTGCCAAATAATGGAAAAGGCAGCCATCTCGGTCACACAACTGAATCAATATATAAAGGGATTATTGGATTCCGATATTAGTCTTCGTAATGTTTGGGTGGTTGGCGAAATCTCCAATCTGACCATTCACGGCAGCGGTCATATCTACTTGCGACTGAAAGACGAAAATGGAATTATCAGCGCCGTGATGTTCCGCTCGGGGGCAGCAAAATTAAAGTTTCGCCCTGAAAACGGAATGAAGGTTTTGGCAAGGGGAAGCGTTTCTGTTTTTGAAAAAACAGGCGTATACCAGCTTTATATTACGGAAATGAAGGAAGACGGAGCGGGCGATCTTTTTGTTGCTTTGGAGCAGTTAAAAAAGCAATTAGCCGCCGCAGGCATCTTTTCGGAAGCCCATAAAAAGCCGATCCCTTCAATGCCACGTAAGGTGGGGGTGATCACATCACCTACAGGAGCCGCTGTACGCGATATTATTCAAATCCTCGGCAGAAGATTTCCTTTGGCAGAAGTTATTGTTTATCCTGCGATTGTGCAAGGGGATCAGGCACCGATGTCTTTGATCAGCGGTATTGATTATTTTGAGGAACAAGAACCGGTTGACGTGATCATTATCGGTCGCGGCGGCGGATCTATTGAAGATCTTTGGGGTTTTAACAGTCCCGATCTTGCCCTTGCTATTTATAACTGTAATACGCCCACCATTTCGGCGGTGGGGCACGAAACAGATTTTACCATCTGCGATTTTGTGGCCGATCTTCGGGCGCCTACTCCTTCGGGTGCTGCTGAATTGGCAGTGCCCAATTTTGAGGAATTGTTGGTTACCATTAACCAGCAACAGAATCGCCTTAAAATCGCCTTGAATAACCGTTTGGTACGCAGTAGGGAACAAGTTGAACGCTACGCTAACGCACGGGTTTTACGGGATCCCAAGGCTTTTACAGACAAGCCTTATCTGCTGTTGGATCATTTGGTTCAGCAGTTGCAGCAGAATATATCCATAAAATGCCGCGATCACAAAATGAAGATTGCTTCCTTAATGGGAAAACTGGATGCTTTGAGCCCGCTTAAGGTTATGCATCGCGGTTTTTCATTAACGGAGGATTCGGAAGGTAATGTGGTTCGAAGTGTAACACAATTATCTCAAGGACAAGCTGTGTCACTGCGGTTTGGCGATGGCAAAGCGGCTTGCAAAGTAGAAAAAGTATTTAGGGAAGAATAAATATGAGTGAAAATATGAAATTCGAAGAGGCCGTTAAGCGTTTGGGTGAAGTTGTAAGAGCGCTGGAAAACGGCGACGTACCCTTGGATGAATCGATTGCATTGTTTGAAGAGGGAATGAAGCTCAGCAAGCAATGCACGGAATTATTGGAGCAAGCAGAACAAAAGGTTCGTTTTTTGCAACAAACGGAGTCCGATGATGAATAAGGAATTTCTGCAATATAAAAGTCTTCTGGATGATCAGTTGAATAATTTGATGGAACAGTCATTGCCCGCCGAAAACCCCTTACGCGAAGGAATGGAGTATTCGATTTCTGCGGCAGGAAAGCGAATTCGCGGAGTACTGACTATGGTTTTCTGCAAGCGACTCGGAGTTTCCGAAGAACAGGCGCTTCCTTTTGCGGTAGCATTGGAATTGATTCACGCTTATTCTCTTGTTCACGATGATATGCCTGAAATGGACAATGATGATTTTCGGCGCGGATTACCCACTTGTCATAAAAAATTCGGTGTTTCCACCGCTTTATTGGTGGGAGACGGTATTTTGAATTTCTCCATGGAGTATCTCTTAAATCATCGAAAGAATTATGATGCCGAACGCTTCTTAGATGCCATGAACGTACTTTATAATGCTGCAGGCGTTCAAGGAATGTTGCTTGGACAGATGCTGGACAAGGAGGGAGAGCAACGCCTCCTTACAGAAGCAGAATTACTTGAACTGCATCGTCGGAAAACCGGCGCATTATTAAGCGCACCCGTTTTCATCGCGCAAGCATTGGCGGGAGCAACAAATGAAAATTATGTAAACTATTGTAAAAGTATCGGTCTTGCGTTTCAAATCAAAGATGACCTACTGGATTTGGAGGGCTCGGCTGAAATTCTCGGTAAAGAAACCGGTAAAGATTTAGAAGAACATAAATCGACATTCATTACAATTTTAGGTGTCGATCAAACCAAAAAAGCATTAAAGAATGAAATTGATGCAGCAGCCGCCTGTGCCGGTTCGGATGAGTTTTTGCTTTGGCTTGCTCAATATATCGCAAACCGTCAAAAATAAATGAAGAAAGGGGAGAAGTACATGAAAGATCAGCTTTTGAAATCAATTAAGAAACCCGAAGACATTAAAAGATTGAATTATGAAGAAATCGAAGTATTGGGCGAAGAGATTCGGGAGTGTTTGATCAATCATGTTTCCTGCACCGGTGGGCACCTTGCCAGTAATCTCGGTGTTGTGGAATTAACAATGGCACTTCATCGTGTTTTTGATTCTCCCAAAGACCAAATTGTTTTTGATGTAGGGCACCAATGCTATGTTCATAAGCTTTTGACGGGAAGATATGAACGTTTTCACTCCTTGCGTCAGCAGGATGGACTTTCGGGCTTTCCAAATCCTACGGAAAGCGACCACGATATCTTAAAATCCGGCCACAGTTCTACAGCGATCTCTTCTGCCGTTGGTTTGTTAAAGGCGTTACAGCTGCAATGTGAAGAGGATCGCTATGTGATCGCAGTGGTGGGCGACGGTGCCATGACCGGCGGGCTGTCCTATGAAGGATTAAATAACGGCGGCCGTATGACCGGAAATTTGATCGTTATTTTGAATGATAATGATATGAGCATTTCCGCCAATGTGGGTTCTTTCGCAAATTATCTTTCTAAAATCCGCACCAAAGGCGCTTATTTTCGGTTTAAGGACTTTTTGACCGATATCACGACAAAGACTCCGTTGATTGGAAAAACCGTTTTTAAGCTCTTTCAGAAGGCTAAAACGGCAATGAAATCTCTGTTCTATCAAGGAAACATTTTCGAGGATATGGGGTTTGCATATTTGGGTCCTATTGACGGACATCATCAGCACTCCTTGGAAAGAGTTTTATTGCGTGCAAAAGAGCTGAAAAAGCCGTGTATCGTCCATGTGAAAACAATCAAAGGCAAAGGATATGCTTTTGCTGAAAATGAACCCACCGATTTTCACGGACTCGGCTCTTTTAACGTGGAAACAGGCGAACACGGCACAAAACCAAAACCGGATTTTTCCGATATTTTTGGTTCCACTCTTTGCGAGATGGCAAAAGAGGATGATAAGATCTGCGCAATTACCGCGGCGATGAGTTCGGGCTGCGGACTAAATGATTTTGCTAAAAATTATCCCAATCGCTTTTTCGACGTGGGAATTGCCGAGCAACACGCTCTCACCTTTGCAGGCGGTCTTGCACGAAATGGGATGAAGCCCTATTTTGCGGTGTATTCTTCTTTCCTTCAACGTGGATTTGATCAAATCATACACGATCTCTCTCTACAGGGGTTATCTGCCACCGTTTGCATTGACCGCGCAGGGATTGTCGGGGAAGACGGAGAAACACATCAAGGCTTATTTGATATCCCGATGCTGATCCCTATTCCGAATACGTCTATTTATTCTCCCACTTGTTATTCGGACCTGAAAACCATTTTAAGATTAAGCGGCGAAATGAATGCCGGAATTACCGCAATCCGCTACCCGCGGGGATTTGAGCCCGATATGGTGCTTCCGTTCCAACATCCCGAGGCAAATGCGGAGTGGTGCGGAAATTCCAAGGAAATCTGTGTGATCTCTTACGGTCGTCAGGTGGTCGCCTGTCTCCAAGGAATTAAGAAAGCAAAACTTTCCGTTTCATTCTTGAAGCTGAATCGAATTTTTCCCATCGAAGATGCGATTATCGAGAAAATGAGAGAATATAAGTATATTTTGTTTGTAGAAGAATGCTATAAGGATTGCGGAATCGGAGCTTATCTTGGCAGTCGTCTCATTAACAAAGGATACAACGGCATCTATAAAAACATCGGCATCGAGCGTGGTTTCTTGAAATCTGCAAAACCTGCCGATCTTTTGAAAGAGTGCGGTTTAGACGGCGATTCTATCGCAGAACAGTTAAAAGCTATCGGAGCCGTTTTATGAGATTAGACCAGTATTTAGTGCAAAACGGATACTTTGAAAGCCGCAACAAGGCCGCTTCATCTGTAAAGGATGGTTGCTTTACAGTTGGTGGTAAGGTTGTTTTTAAGCCCTCTTATAATGTTTCCGAAACCGATGTTGTGACGGCTATTAAAACACAGCCGATTTATGTGGCGCGTTCTGCTCATAAGTTATTGCGTGCATTTCAATGCTTTTCTTTGAGTTGGGAAGGAAAGACTGTTGCCGATCTTGGTGCATCCACGGGCGGATTTTGCCAAGTTCTTTTAGAGAAAGGTGTTCGCAAAATTTATGCTGTGGATATCGGAACAGCTCAATTACACCCTTCGATAGCAGCAGATGACCGAATTGTGAATATGGAGCATACCAACGCACGTTATATCACAGAAGACACTTTTCCTGAGCCTGTCGAAGTTATCACCGCTGACCTTTCTTTTATTTCTGTCCAACTGGTTTTGCCTGCGATCTTTCAAACACTTACCAATTGCGGCGAGGCTGTTATTTTGGTTAAACCGCAATTTGAGGCCGGTCCTGCGTACTTGAATAAAAACGGTGTGGTAACAGATCGGAAAGTTCATCGCCAAATCCTAATTGATGTAGCTGCCTTTTCCGAAAACCTTGGTTTTTCGGTTTCCGGCATTCAATTCAGCGGATTGGCAGGGGAGAGCGGCAATCGCGAATATTTGCTGTATTTGAAAAAAGATAAAAATTTGTCTGTATCCATATTAAAAGAAGCCGAAAAGGCGGTTAATCAAGAGGAAGATTATGAATAAAATCGGTATCATCGTAAATCCTGCCCGTGATCCGCAACTTTTTTACCTGCGGCAGGTAACGGAACAACTGAATACATACGGAATTTCCCATAAAGTTTCCAGTTACAATTTTGAAACCACAGAAGAGTATCCCTTCTGTTCCCCCGAAGAGTGCTTTGAAGGCTCAGACCTTGTACTTACCCTGGGTGGAGACGGCACCTTATTAAAGGCGGCATTTTATGCTGTTCAATATGATGTGCCGTTGCTTGGTGTTAATTTGGGACATCTTGGCTTTTTGGCTGATATGGAGAAGAACGAAATTCCTTTACTGGGGGAATACTTAACCAAAGGTTTTGAATCTTCCGAGCGAATGATGCTGAAGATTCAGATTTTGTGCGACGGTCAATGCGTTTCTGAAAAGATTGCGTTAAATGATGCAGTGATCCGCAGCAGAAACGGGAAGCCTGCCGATATTGTGATTGCCGATGAGAACAGTGATCTGTTGGATTATTTTTGCGATGGCTTCATTGTGGCGACCCCGACCGGCTCGACCGCTTATTCTATGAGCGCGGGTGGACCCATTTTGGAACCCGGTTCCCGTAACATTGTTGTTACCCCCATTTGTCCCCACACTTTAGGCTCTCGTTCTGTTGTTTTTGGCGCAGATCGTGAGATTTCCGTGCGCGTAACCAACGCCGATCGAATTGATGCCCATTTGGAATATGATGGATTTGATTGGGGTGCTTTGCATAACGGGGATGTTGTTACCGTTGGCCCCTATGAACGTTCTTTGCGTTTGGTTCATTTGCACCGCAAGAGCTTTTATAATGTCCTGAACGATAAAATCAGTCGGAGGAGATCATGAAGAATTTAAGACAAGAAGCAATTCTTAAAATTATTGAGGATCAAGCGGTTTTGACTCAAGAAATGTTGGTTTCGATCCTGCAAGAGCAGGGTTGGAATGTAACCCAAGCAACGGTTTCAAGAGACATCAAAGCTCTTGGTCTTCGCAAGATTTCCGACGGGAAGGAAAGTCGCTACATCAAAGCAACTGCAGGTGCCGCACCGCAGCCCTCCGCAATGCATGCCAGTACTATTTTGACCAGTGGTATTATTGATATCATACCTGCTCAAAATTTTGTGATCGTAAAATGCTATGCCGGTATGGCAAATGCTGTTTGCGCTTCCATCGACAGTATGCATCTTCATGGTGTCGCCGGTTCAATCGCCGGTGATGATACTATTTTTATTTGTACATTGAACAACGAAATTGCTCAAAAAACTGCCGACACGCTTACTGTGATGAAGGAATAGGAGAAACTAAATGCTGACAGAACTGCATATTGAAAATATAGCAATTATTGATCGGCTGGATGTGGAATTTCAAAACGGTTTTACCGTACTTACGGGCGAGACCGGCGCGGGAAAAAGCATTATTATTGATTCTATCCTGCTTTTACTGGGAAATAAAGCTTCAAAGGATTTGGTTCGCACAGGCACGGATGCCGGATTGGTAAGTGCATGTTTTTGCAATCTTTCTTCCGATGCGGTTTCCATTCTTTCTGCAAACGGAATGGGGCCCGATGAAGACGGAAACATTACCGTTTTCCGCAAGATCGGTGCAGACGGTCGCAATACCGCACGTATTAACGGAATCAGCGTAACCGTTTCGCTCCTCAAAGAGTTGGGAGAGCATTTGGTTAATATTCACGGTCAACATGATGGTGTTTTGCTTTTGGATAGCAAGCGCCACTTGGGCTACTTAGATGATTTTGGTGCCTTTGATTCCGAAATGAATCAATACCAAAATGCTTTTTTTGAGGTCAAACAACTTCGTAACCGTTTGACCGCCCTTCAAGACCAAAAGGCAACCTTAGAACGGCGTCAGAATGAATTGACCGCATGGTTAGATGAACTGGATCGCTGTGATCTGAAACTCGGGGAGCACGAAGAACTTCTCAATCGGCGAAAAAATATGATGAATAACGCTGAAATTACCGAAGCCTTGCATACGGCGACGGTTGCGCTTTACGGAGAAGAACTCTCGGCCGCCCAACTAACGAAGACCGCTTTGGATTCGATCGTTTCCGTGGAAAAACTGTTGCCCGTAGGAAAGGATATGGTTGCAAGACTTACACAGCTTTCTGCCGAATTGGACGATTTAGGAATTGAACTCGGAAAGCAGTTTGATTATTATATGAGCGACCGTATGGATCCCGAGCAAGTTGAATCCCGTCTCGATCAATTGGAGGCAATTAAAAAGAAATTCGGGCCCGATGATCAAACAGTTCTTCAAAATCAACGTGCTTACCGCGAAGAATTGGAGCAATTAGAGGATATCGACGGAAGCATCAGAACTGCTGAGGCGCGTTTTTCTGCAGCCAGATCCAATTTAGACACCTGCGCCGAAAAGTTGACCTCGGCTCGAAAGAAAGCCGCCAAAACGTTAGAAAAACGCCTTTTGGACGAGCTTTGCTATTTGGATATGCCAAAGGTTTCGTTTGAAATTCGCGTGGAAGACCGCACAAATGAGCGCGGCGGCATTCGATACCGTGCAGATGGCAAAGATGAAGTGGAATTCTTCATTTCCGCCAATAAGGGAGAATCCGTTCGACCTTTGGCAAAAATAGCCTCCGGCGGTGAGCTTTCCCGTATTATGCTTTCGATGAAAAGTGTATTGTCCCAAGGAACCGACACCTTGATCTATGATGAGGTGGACACCGGTGTTTCCGGCGGAACGGCTGAGAAGATCGGCAAAAAACTTCAGAGTGGGGCTGAGAAGCAGCAAGTCTTTTGCATTACCCACCTTGCACAAATTGCAGCCTTAGCTGATCACCACTATAAGGTGACTAAGCAAGAGACGGGAGGACGCATCTGTTCTGCGGTACATTTGCTTAATCATCAAGAACGCGTCCATGAAATCGCGCGCATTATGGGCGGGGAAGAGCTGAGTGAAACTCTTTTGCGCAGTGCAGAAGAAATGTTAATAAATAATAAAAATAAAGATTGACAATCAAAAAATCATATGTTATAATCTTTCAAGCCGCGTATGTCAGGCTTAAAGGGAAACCTGCCTGCCGTAGCGAGTTTTCTATAAGAAAGTGAGGTGCTTTGTAATGTACGCAATCATCGAGACCGGTGGTAAGCAATACAAAGTGCAAGAAGGCGACACTCTTTTCATTGAAAAGTTGGACGCCGAAAACGACAGTGTTGTTACCTTTGACAAGGTTGTAAGCGTTGGCGAGGGCAAGAAGCTGAAGGTTGGCAAGCCTTATGTAAAGGGTGCTACCGTTGAGGCTACCGTTATTAAGAGCGGTAAAGAAAAGAAGATCATCGTTTACAAGATGAAACCCAAGAAGAATTATCGCAGAAAGCAGGGTCACAGACAGCCCTATACCAAGATTCAGATTTCTGCAATCAATCCCTCTGCTGCTAAAGAAGAAGCATAATTATGACTTTTCTTCGGATCTACCGAAAAGGTTCACTTTACATCGGATTTGAGTGCAGCGGTCACAGCGGATACAGCGAAGCGGGAAGCGATATCGTTTGTGCAGCGATTTCCACCGCCGTTCAGTATTGTGTGAACTGCGCCGAGCAAATAGATCAAGTTCCTTTGGAACTGACGGTCGATGAAGAGAAAGCCTTGATTCGTTGCATCGGAAAATTGCCGAACAAACAGTTTTCCAAACATATCGAGATCCTTGCAGATTTGGGAAAAAGCATTTCAAACGAATATGCTATGAATTTTAACCTTGAAATATTGGAGGTGTAACAAATGTTGTTTAATATTCAGTTTTTTGCGCATAAAAAAGGTATGGGCTCTACCAAGAACGGCAGAGACTCCGAATCCAAGCGTCTGGGCGTAAAAAGAGCTGATGGTCAGTTTGTTTTGGCCGGTAACATTCTGGTAACTCAGAGAGGTACCAAGATCCATCCCGGTAACAATGTTGGCCGCGGTTCCAACGATACCCTCTTCGCTCTGATTGACGGTAAAGTTAAGTTTGAGCGTGTTGGCCGTGACAGAAAGAAAGTTTCTGTTTACGCTGAGGAGTAATGTGAACTAAAAAATCCCGGATTCTTTCCGGGATTTTTTTATCTTTTTGAAAAGAAGGGAGGCAACTTAAATGTTTGTTGATGTTGCTAAAATTTTCATCAAAGCAGGCAAAGGCGGCGATGGAGCGGTGGCATTTCATCGTGAAAAATATGTGAATGCAGGCGGTCCTGACGGCGGCGACGGCGGAAAAGGCGGCGACGTTGTTTTTCAAGCCGATCGGAACTTGAATACATTGATGGATTTTCGCTATAAAAGAAAATATGTGGCAGAAAACGGCAAAAACGGCGGAACCAATAACTGTACCGGTGCAGGAGCACCCCCTTTGATCATCAAAGTACCCGTGGGAACCTTGATCAAAGATGCCGATACCGGACTGCTGATTAAGGATCTGTCTGATGAAACTCCCTTTGTTGTTGCTAAAGGCGGCAACGGTGGTTGGGGAAACCAGCATTTTGCAACGCCAACGCGTCAAATTCCCCGCTTTTCCAAACCCGGTCAGCCCGGCGAGGAATTTAATATTCAATTAGAACTGAAGTTGATTGCCGATGTTGGGTTGATTGGTTTCCCGAATGTAGGGAAATCCACCTTCTTGTCCGTTGTTTCTTCTGCAAGACCCAAAATTGCAAATTATCACTTCACAACTATGACACCAAATCTTGGTGTGGTGGATTATTTTGGAAATGGCTTTGTAATTGCTGATATTCCGGGAATTATCGAAGGTGCTGCAGACGGAGCCGGACTCGGAACCGCTTTCCTGCGCCATGTTGAGCGATGCAGAATGCTCCTGCATGTGGTTGATGTTGCAGGAACAGAGGGGAGAGACCCTATTGAAGATTTTGAAATCATCAATAAAGAACTTAAAGAGTATTCTCCCGTTTTGGCCTCATTGCCTCAAATCGTTGTTGCTAATAAGTGCGACGCCGTCTATGATGAAGAATTAAAAGAAAAATTCATCAAACACATTGAAAATCAAGGATACCCACTGTTTTGTATTTCTGCAGCCACCAAAGATGGGATTGAACCTCTGCTTGGTAAAACCGCAGAATTGCTGGATACCTTGCCGAAAGTTAAGGTTTTTGAGACAGAATATGTCAAAAAGACCGAAGAAACTGCAAAGGATAAAACCTTTACAGTATACAAAGACAACGGCACCTACGTTGTTGAAGGCGAGTGGCTCTTCAAGATGATGGACTCCATCCGTTTTGATGATTATGAGTCTATGAACTTTTTCCAACGCATCTTGCAATCCAACGGAATTATTGATAAGTTGGAAGAAATGGGTGTTCAGGAGGGGGATCCGGTTCGCATTGCCGATCTTGAGTTTGATTATATTCGCTAATTTTATAAATAAAGACACCATCTTTTGCGGATTGATGTCTTTATTTGTTTTTAGACTTGATTTTTATTCTTTAAGATGTTAAAATGTAACTATCATCACACTCTAAAGGAGTATTCTAATAATGAACATAAAGTTGAAAGATCCCGCCAGCGACCATTTGTTTGATGCGATTTTGCACTTGGAAAATATAGAAGAATGCTATGATTTTTTCGAAGATCTTTGCAGTGTTTCCGAGTTCAAAGCAATGTCCCAACGTTTTGAAGTTGCTTACATGCTGGCAGAGGGGAGTTCTTATCAAGAAATCGTCGAAAAAACAGGTGCTTCCACCGCCACAATCAGTCGCGTTAAGCGTAGCTTGAACTACGGGTCGGATGGCTACACGCGCATTTTTGAGCGTATTAAAAAATAATATGATTGGCTTTGAAGTATTATCTCAATATTACGATCGTTTTGTGGGGGCAGATTATGATCGAATTATTTCATTTATCTGCAAATATTTAGAAGACGCATCCTTGGTGTGTGATGTGGGCTGCGGAAGCGGAACCGTCACCTTGGGATTGCTGGAAAAAGGCTATGATATGATCGGTATTGACGGAAGTATTGAAATGCTGACCATTGCCATGAATAAACGCGCCGATTCGTCCAATGGCGAGAAGGCGTTGTTTTTATGCCAGCAACTTCCTGATTTTGAACTCTATGGCACCGTTGATGCCATTATTTCCACCTTAGATACAATTAATTATTTGACCGATCCAGCAGATTTAGATCAACTCTTCTATTGGTTTCGCAACTATCTGAATCCAAAGGGATTGTTGATCTTTGATGTTAATACTCTTTATAAATATCAATCTCTTCTTGATAATCATTGCGACGTTTATGAGGATCAAGATGTATTTCTCACTTGGCGCAGTTCCTTTGAGAATGATTTATGTAACCATCAATTAACTTACTTCAGTAAAAATGGCACAACATATAACCGCCAAGATGAAGAACAACAGCAACGGTATTATTCAAAAGAGCACATTGAAGACTTGCTTAAAAAGTATGATTTTACAGTTTTGGGTGTATTTGATGACTATACAAACAATACTCCCCATGATAAAACGCAACGATTGACCTATGTAGCCATAAGGAGTGCTTTATGAAACAAAACGGAATGACCATTCTTTCGAATAATGGTATGGTACGCGGTTATTTTTTAAACTCTAAAGAATTGGTGCAGCAAGTATTTGATTACCATCAAACCGCTCCTGTTGTAACCGCTGCTTTGGGTCGCCTCCTCACTGCATCCGCAATGATGGGGAAGACCTTAAAAAACGACAGAGATCTTCTGACTCTGCAAATCGAGGGGGAAGGACCTGTGCGCACCCTTTTGGCAACAGCAGATCGAAACGGACGTGTTAAAGGTTATGCCGGCATTCCCCGTGTCGATATTCCGTTAAAGTCTAATGGAAAACTGGATGTGAGCGGAGCCATTGGGGATGGTTATCTTACGGTTTTGCGTGATAATGGGGAAGGGGAACCCTATGTGAGCCGCACTCAATTGGTAAGCGGCGAAATTGCCGAAGATATTACCCACTATTTTGCCACCAGTGAGCAAACGCCTACCGTTTGTGCCTTGGGCGTTTTGGTAGATCGGGATTATACTGTCAAATCCGCAGGCGGATTCCTCATTCAGCTTTTGCCCGGTGCCGATGATGAGGTGATTGATCAACTGGAGAAAAACCTTACCCAAATCCAAAATGTTTCTTCTATGTTTGAACACACTTCTAACCAGGCAATTGCCGACATATTAATGAATCAGATTCCTTATCATATCACAGAAGAGTGGAGCGCCGAGTATTATTGTAATTGCTCTCGCCGGAAAACAGAACAAGTATTATTGACCCTTGGCAAAAAGGACCTTGCCTCCTTAATTGAGGAAGGAAAACCCGTTGAATTGTGCTGCCACTTCTGTGATAAGAAGTATTCATTCACCCCAAAAGACATGGAAAAATTGCTAATTCAGGCCATAAAAAAATAATTTATATTTTTCAATAAAAAGTCTTGACTTTTCCATTGGTATGTTGTAAAATATCTATCGTTGCAACAAGGCTGTCTTGCCAGTTATTGCGGCGATGTGGCCCGGTAGTTCAGTTGGTTAGAACGCTAGCCTGTCACGCTAGAGGTCGTGGGTTCGAGCCCCATCCGGGTCGCCACTTGTTGCCTCTGTAGCTCAGTTGGTAGAGCAGGGGACTGAAAATCCCCGTGTCGGTGGTTCGATTCCGCCCGGAGGCACCATTCATAGTGGAAAAGGTATATGGTATCATATACCTTTTCTCATACGGTGCCATAGCCAAGTGGTAAGGCCAAGGTCTGCAAAACCTTTATTCATCGGTTCAAATCCGATTGGCACCTCCAGAAAAAAGTCCTGTTCGAAAGAACAGGACTTTTTTCAACTAAATCCACCCTGACGGGCGGATGAAATATTGCTTCGCAATGTGAAATCCTCACTTTGTTCGGATGAAATCGCTGCGGCGGTGGGTGGATTTAATTTCATCTGCGCAGCAGATTTCATCAAAGTTTTGCTTTGATTTCACCGTGCGTAGCACGATTTCACTAACTCTTGCGGTTCCGCCGCTTTTATGCTATAATACACTCCAGGGTAGGTGATACTATGAAAAAAGAACTCCTCACAAAGGAACGAATAAAAATTGATCTTCGCCAAAGAATTAAAGCAGCACGTGTTCGAATGATCATATTTGCCGCATTTACTGTCATTGCGTCGGTTCTGTTTATTTCAGCCATAACCGCTCTTCCTTTATGGCATCCGAATGTTGTTTCTTTGTTATTTAGAAACGCACTTCTATTACTTATTCCGTTGCTGTGCCTCATCATGCAAACGATTGATTTGGTGCGTTATCACCGCATTGTAACTTCTCCCGACTATATAACGACCGATAAGCTAATCAGTTCCGAAGAGATCGAAGATCCCGATCGAACCTTTTTAAGAATTCGGAAATATTATCGATTCCATTTTTCTTGCCACGGCACCTATCATCCTACCGACGAACAATACTATACTTGGAGCAAAGAATATGTTATGGGTCCCGGAGGGCTCTATCATTGCGCCGAAAACGGAGACACCTTTTATTTGGTACTATCCAAGCCCCATACCGGCAAAGTTCTTGCTATCTATAATACGAAAATGTTTGAACTCCAAAAATAATTTCATTTTTGAACCTTGAAAAAAGCGTGAATTTATGTTAATATAGTTTTACCACACAAAATTCAAAACGAAATTTCGCAGGAGTTGTATTTTTATTTTGGTAAAAATGCAGACTTCTATTTTCGCATCTTCTGTGAAGTGTCGGAATTTTGTGTGGTAGCAAAACGAAGTTTCGCATTTTTCGGTGTGTGTAACTTCGGTTGCACACACTTTTTTCTTGGAGGATAACAAATGTTATTTGTCTGGCTGCTTTTTTCTTCAATAATAACCTTGATTATTTATATGATGTTGGGACTTCCGTTTGCTCTATGGTTTTATTCCATTTCTAGTTGGTGGGATTACACCGGAAAAACATCCTTTCATTTTGAGGCTTATATTGTGATTTGGATTGTATTTGCAATTGTTTTTGCATGTATTATCCAATTTCGAAATTCGCCATATAAAGTCGCCTCCATCAAGTTATACGAAACTAAAAAGCCAAACTTTTTTCAAGATTTTGGAAATGTCTTTTTAAATCAAAGGAAAAACACTCTTACCATTATTCTGACAACAGCTATTTATTACATAATCCATATTTTGCTTTTGCTTGTAAATGCATCAAACCTGATCCAATCAATCATAGGATTTGCAATGTTCCCTTTTACAGGCATTTTATTGCTGAAAATGCAAGCTTTTTCCATAGGTTTATTGCCGCAAGTTTTGGGTATATTCTTTATCAATATTTTTGTCGTTGTATTTGTGTATCTTTTATCTGTGGTTATTATGCGACGGATATGGCATAGAAAACATTTGAATATGAAGAAAACAAAGGAAAAAAATTAATGTCAAAAATCACCAAACTACAAAACCATCTCAACGTTGGGGAAGGAATGCTTATAACAAGCGATGCAAATCGCTTGTATTTCACAAATTTCAAATCCTCGGCAGGGATTTTGTTTGTCACTAAAGAGTCTGCTGACTTTCTGATCGATTTTCGATATTTCGAAAAAGCACAAAAGACGGTCCAAAATTGCAATGTTATTCTTTTAAGAAAAACCGAAGAGCAGTTGCGTGATTTGGCGCTTCGCCATCAGGTTAAAACGGTATATACTGAAACAACTTATTTAACCGTTGCAGAAAAAGGCCGTTTCTCAAAAATCTTTTCCGATTGCATTCTCTCGGAAGAGGAAGCACTCTCTCAAACAATTCTTACCATGAGAAGCATAAAATCGCCCGTAGAAATCGATAGCATTAAAAAAGCACAAAAGATTACAGACGACACTTTTTCTTGGATTTTAGGGCAAATCAAGCCCGAAAAAACCGAAAAGGAAATTGCATTGGAAATGGAATTCTTTTTGCGTAAGCAGGGAAGTGAAGGGGTTTCTTTTGATTTTATCGTTGTTTCCGGCAAGAATTCCTCTTTGCCCCACGGCGTACCTACCAACAAAAAGATCGAAGACGGTGATTTTATCACAATGGATTTTGGTGCCGTTGTTAACGGTTATCGCTCCGATATGACCCGAACGGTTGCGGTAGGAAAGGTTTCTGACCACCAAAAAAATGTGTATAACGCTGTATTGGAGGCGCAAGAGAAGGCTCTTGCCGCAATAAAGCCCCAAATGATCTGCAAGGATATCGATGCAATTGCACGCAATCACATTTATTCTGCAGGCTTTGAGGGAAAATTCTGTCATGGACTCGGTCATAGCGTTGGCATTGAGATTCACGAATCCCCTTGCTTTAACCTGTCGGATGCCACAGTTTTGGAGCCCGGAATGATTATCACAGTAGAACCGGGCATCTATTTACCCAATGAATTCGGCGTTCGTATCGAAGATATGGCTTTGGTGACGGAAAGCGGTTATGAAAATCTGACCAAATCAACCAAAGAATTAATAATTCTATAGAAAAACAGCCTCCGATTGGAGGCTGTTTTTTATTCTTCGTCTGATTGTATTATTTTTGGCTTCATTTTGGAAAGGGGATTGCTCATAGAGGCTTCTTTGATAGTTTCACTATCAACATGGGTATAGATCTGAGTAGTCCCTAAGTTTTCGTGGCCTAAAATCTCTTGTAAAACACGAATATCCACATGGCCGTGCCGATGCATTAAAGTAGCCGCTGTATGACGTAGTTTGTGAGTAGACAGCTGCTTATCGCCAAGTCCTGCTAATTTAAGGTATTTTTCCACCACATTCTGCACCGCTCTGCGTGAAATACGGCATTTATTACGGCTGATAAAAAGGGCTTCAGGATCTTTCAACCCTTCCTTCGGACGTTCGTGATTCAAATAATCGTCAACGGCATCTCTGCAGGCTTGATTAAGATGAATGGTGCGTTGTTTGTTACCTTTACCGGTGATAACAGCATACTCATTTTTAATATCGCTGACATTTAAGGAAACCAATTCCGCTAAACGCATACCGCAGTTCAGGAAAAGGGTTAAAATCGCATAATCACGGCGGCTTTTCTTAACAGCAGATAACAACTCTGTGCTTTCTTCCAAGGTGAGATATTTCGGCAATGTTTTGGGCATGGAAGGAGTCTCCACACCTTCCATGGGATTTACCTTTATTTGATGGGATTTTTGTGTCATATATTTGAAGTATGTCCGCAAGGTCGACATTTTTCGCGCAATGCTACGAGAACCGTTTTGGCGATATTCACGGCAGTAATAAAAATACTCATAAATATCTTGCAAAGTGATCGATGACACAAATTCAACATCAATATCGTGAATTACAACATCGTGGAGCTTGGTATCGCGGGGAAGTGAACACTTTTTAATTTTGATGAAACGAAAAAAGTTTTCCAGATCTAACACATATTCATAAGTAGTTGACTTGGATTTTCCCAAAACAACCTCAAGATAGAAAATAAAATCCTTAACAGTTTGCGGGAGAACATCATAATTGATCATTTTATATACACTCCTTGGATGGGGAATAATTATATTATAACAGATCAAAACCACATTGTCAACTTCACAAAATGGATAGATTTTGTTCAGTTACACCGTTATGCGACATAAAGGCTAACATTATGTAACATCACAAAACAATAGCATTTTGTGCACTTAATCAAATTTATTAAAGAATTTTAGCAAAGAAGTAGACAACTGATGATAGGTACCACGATCAAAGGAGTAAACCCAAAATGTATCAGTATTAATTTCAATCACAAGTAAACGGTACATAAAACCGTAGTAAATAATATCACTTGATTCGATCTTCAAATGATTTAAGATCACACTCTAAAACCTTTAAGCATTCAGCAACGAATTGTTCATCGGATTTAGAAAAAACAGTTCGCTTGCCGTTTCGAATAGATAAGATAAAATGATGTAAAATATTATAAGCACGAATGGAAACATCAGAATTACGACCATGTACACCAATAGCATAAGACAAAGAAGCAATGGTCATACATAGTCCAAGCATTGCAACTTTAGGTTTCATAAATAATACACCTCACAAATAACATCATTGAGATAAATCATTTTTAAAAAATAAATAATCAGTATAGGTCAACGGAAAACCAGTTTGAGGATTAAGTAAAACAGTTAAACTACCTTTTCTATAGCCATGGTAAACAATATAAAGAACATCAGTGACAGGACAACGATAAATATCAAAATTATTATTGTCCGAAACATCGTTATAACCGAGTTTATCAATAAGTTCAAAACCAGAAATAATGCCGATATCACTGCTTAAAACAGATGATTTAGTATAATCCTGTAAATCAAAACTATTTTGTTGATCCACAGGGACATCTAAATAGCAAGAACAAAAAGAAAACAAAAAAACAAAAAATTAAAGAGACAACACATAAAACCGTAGTAAATAATA
>JAZQET010000026.1:0-9216 GCA_045539135.1 Eubacteriales bacterium
TTGGAGTTTTCAAAGCGGACTGCCGGTTTATCTGCAGATCGCATCCGCCATCCGCGCCGATATTATCAGCGGAAAATACGCACCTTCCGGGCAGATCCCACCGGTGCGTCAGTTGGCATTTGAAGCATCGGTTAACCCCAATACAATGCAACGGGCATTGCTCCAGTTGGAGCAGGAAGGATTATTGACCGCCAAAGGAACGGTGGGACGGTTTGTGACCGAAGATCCCTCCATCCTGGAAAAGGCGCGCCGCGATGCGGCAAAAGAATTGATCACCGACCTTTTGAAGGGGTGCCGTCGGATGGGCTTTCAGAAGGATGAGATCATCCATTTACTTTATGAACAGGAGGATGAATAATGGCTATTTTAGAGTGCCGTCAATTATGCAAAAGCTACGGCAACAAAAATGTGTTAAATAATATGAATGTGACCGTACCTGCCGGTAAGATCATCGGTCTTTTGGGACCCAACGGATGCGGCAAATCCACCTTGATCAAATTGGTTTCCGGTCTGCTGACCGCAGACGCAGGAAGAATCTTGGTAGACGCTGTTCCCGTGGGTCCTGAAACCAACCGTATGATCTCTTACCTGCCGGAGCGCACCTATCTGGATCCTTCCATGAAGGTGACAGACCTGATGTTATATTTTCAGGATTTTTATTCCGATTTTGATGCAGAGCGTGCCTTACATATGCTGATGGATCTGAAGATCGATCCCAATGCGCGCATTCGCACCCTTTCCAAGGGTACGCGGGAGAAGGTTCAGTTGATCATGGTGATGTCCCGCAATGCAAAGCTCTATTTATTGGATGAGCCCATCGCAGGTGTGGATCCTGCCAGCCGCGACTATATTTTGGGCACCATTTTACAAAACTACAACCCTGATGCTTCCGTCATCATTACCACCCACCTGATCTATGATATCGAACGGGTTTTGGATGAATTTGTGTTTTTGGGATTTGGCGGCGAAGTGGTAATGAGCGGCAATGCCGACGATACCCGCGCCAAATACGGCAAATCCTTAGACGAACTGTTTCGGGAGGTGTTCCGTTATGTTCAGTAAAGTATTCAAATACGATTTTAAATTTGTGTTCCGTTTTTGGTGGATCTTTGCGTTGATCACATCCATTCTTTCTGTTGTGGGCGGTTTTTTACTCCGCAGCATTGCGGCAATGGCGGAAGCGGGAATTGAGAATTTCCTTGCCTCCTTCCTTGGAATGCTGGGCATCATGGGCGTAATCATTGCCCTTAGCGTCTTCCCCTTTGTTGGTGCGATTGCAAATTTGGTGCGTTACTATAAAAACTTTTTCAGCGATGAAGGGTATCTCACCTTCACTCTGCCGGTCAGCCGCGCCACCTTGCTCAATTCCAAGGTTCTATGTGCCTTTTTATTTGGTTTTATGAGCACCGTTGTTTTGATTTTAGATCTGTTCTTCTTCTTAATAATCGGTGTTGGTAATACTTTTCCTGATTTTCAAGAGGTCGTTATGGGCGTTCCTCGGATTTGGTCTGCTTGGCTGACCATTGACGTGATCACTATTCCCTTCTTGTTGATAATGTCCTCTCTTGCAAGCATTTGTATGACCCAGTTAAGCATTACCATCGGCAGTGTGATCTCCAAGCGTCATAAGGTGCTCACCGGAATCGGTGTTTATATTCTTTTTACCACCGCAATGAGCTTCATGCAACAGTTGATCAGTTTTCTTACTCTCAACCCCTTGCTTGAGGGCTCTCTTTACTTCCACGAACTCGGAGATTCCACTGCGGCGCTCACCCTTTACTTATTGGTTCTGACACTGTTTTATACTGCGGTTGCCGTCAGCACCTATTTTGTGAATCTTCACTGCATTAAGCATAAACTCAACCTTGCATAAGCCCTGCCTCCCGCCCTTATTTGGCGGGAGGCATTCTTCTATTTACATTTTAATGTTTTTATATTATAATAAAAGAACAAAACAAAAGCAGGAGGACTTATCAATGAATCATTTTAAGAAAACCGTCACAGGGCTGTTGACCGCTGTGATTTTGATCTCACTGCTCTCTGTTTTTTCATTGCCGATCGGTGCAGACGTTGACCAAAGCCTGATGCAGCCTGTAACCACTGCAAGGGTGAATGATACCGACAAAGACCAACCGACTGCCTACACCATTGCCTCCCTTTCCGATCTGATCTATGCAGCGGCGCACCCCGCCTATTTCGGCAAAGGGGATACCCTTTGCCTGATTGCGGATCTGGACATCAGCAAATACAACGGAAGTTTTGCCGCTGACTTTAAAAACTTTGATCCCACCGGCGATATGAGCGCGCAATTTAACGCAGATTTTGACGGAATGGGTCACACCATTTCCAATTATTCCGAATCTTTAGCCTTTTTCAACGGATGCACCAACGGTGTGGTTCGAAACCTGAATTTTGAAAAGGCCGCCGTTCGCGCAGGGGCGACCCAAGCAGCGATCCTGATGCGCACCACGGAAACCGGTATCATTTTAGATAATGTGCACATTCGAAATTCGGTTCTCACCACCCAAAACTACAGTTATTGCGGTGCTCTGATCAGCTTTGTTCAAAACCATAATAAACCTGCAGTGATCCGTAATTGCAGCGTGATTAAGACCCATATTTCCGTTTCTTATAACGGTGCCGCTTATGCCACCGGTCTCTTTATGGGAAGATACCGCACCGCAAGCACACTCTTTATTCAAAACTGTGTTGCCGCCAACTCTTCGGTTTCCGGCATTACCGTAACCAATAACGGCGGCGGTTTGCTGGTGGGAGATGTAAGCGAAAAGACTGCCAACGGACAAGAGACCTATGCGGTATTCAACAATGTGGCCGCCATTAACTGCGAACTCAAGAACTACGGCACGGGAAGTGTGGCCTTTGCCATTATGACTGTGGCGCGGGAATGGGCCACGGTGAAGGCGAAAAACATTTACGCAGTCGGAAACAAGCGCTCCGAGCAGGCAAAGCTGAACACCGCCGATCTCCCCTTGGAAAACCTTTTTTATATTCTGTCACAAGGTGAAGTTGCTTTAAGTTCCTATAAAGTGGACGATGGTGTTACCCGCATTACTCAGCTTACCAATGTGGCATACAGCAATGTGGATACGGCATTTACCGCAAGCAAAGTGGTGGAAGCACTCAACCGATCCGACGACGAGGACCATCTCAAATGGAAACTGAAAAACCAAATGCCCCTCCCCGATAGCGAAGCCTCCTCATTCTTTACCGCAGGCGATCTGAATGGCGACGGAAAGATCAATGATCTGGATGTAATGGTGATGCTCAAGGTACTGAACGGCTCCTACAACGGAACCTTTCAAAAAAAGGCGATGTTTTTGGATGGGGACAGCATTGTTACAACGGCAGACCTGACCTTACTGATGAAAAAGGTTGCAGGGCAAGAGGTCTCTCTCATCAGTGCACCTGCCAATGCAACCGTTTCCCAATATGAAAACGGCACTTATTACTACAGTAACCATACCTTAAAGGTCATCTCCCAAAATATTTTCCACGGCGGTTCCAGCTATCGCGTTGAAAACGGTGTGGATATGAACGGCACCGCTTTGCGTCGGGAGCGGCAACGGATCCTGATGCAGGAATGCGGCTACCATCCCGACGTGGTGATGCTGCAGGAATACCGCCATACCGAATGGTTTAATCAATATGAAAAGACCATTCTGCCCATGCCCGAATATGAAAACCATACCGTGAGCCGTGCCGACCCCGCCAGAGATACCACCACCGAAGCCTATAACTTAGGGGTGGTCGCAGGGGCACACACCGTTGCCACCGCCTACCAGCCCGATGAGCGATTGGCCATCTTTTGGCGAAACGATAAATTTGATGTAGCTACCGATTCAGAAGGAAATCCCATTAAGGGAATGTTCTTCTTTTCCAACACTCCCGATGTAAACTCCCCCTCCTTCGGAACCGAGAATGACAAATTAGATAAATATGATAACGGTGTGATGATCGACAACCGCAACCGTATCTGCATTTGGGTCAAACTGCGGGATCTGGAGACCAATGAAGAATTCTACATCTACAATTTTCATTTCCCCAACGGGATGAACGCGAGCGAAACCATAAAATGCATTGATCTGTTTCACAATAAAGTTCAGCTTCATCTTGCGCAATACGGCGATGCCGAAGTAATTGCAGGAGGAGATATGAACACCTGCTACTTCAATGCGGAAGACGCTTCTGCCATCGCAAAAATGGGAGAATACTTTGATGATGTGGGCGAAAAGATGGGCGATCTGCAAGGAACCTTCCCCCGTTTCAGCCGCAATATCACCGCAAGCGGTCAGATCACCTCCCGCATTGATTTCTTCTACACCTTAAACGAGCGCACCGATATTCTTCACTATAACGTGATGGAAGAGACCTTCGATGCCAATAACAATGTTTTGGAAAACTTCGGCGGTTATAACCCCTACGGAAGCAAGAGCAAGGATAATGTTTATTTAGGCTACTGGGCTTCCGATCATTTGGGAATTTTTGCCGAATTTGCGCTTAAGAGCACCGCTGACCGACACACAACCAAAGCACCGGTTGCCGCCACCGCGACCCAGCAAACCGCGCTTCCCATTGCCCTAAATTTAGACGGTGCCGATCCCTTGGGCAATCTCAAGGCAGGGGAAACCGTAACGGTTACGGTATCGCTGAAAGAGGGTGCAAACCTTGCCTCTCTGCCCTTAAAATTAAATTATGACTCTACTGTCCTTTCTCTGATCGAAACCGCCAAGGATCCCTTTGAGGGGGCGATAATGGATCATCTGGCATTCTCCGAGCCTCTTTCGGCAGGTTTTTACAGCAATAAGAATATTACCGAAGGCGGGCGGTTGATGCAGGTTCAATTCAAGGTACTGCGGAATACCTCTTTGAAAAACAATCCCGTTGCCGCGTCGGTTGCCGACCAAGGAGCATACGGCATTACCCGCTATACGTCTGCGGGGGCACCCGTCTCCGTTAATTCTGCCGTTCTAACGGCTTATCCCCTCTTATACGGAGATGTGGACGGAAACCGAAGCGTTGAAACCAAGGATGCTGTTTTGATCCTGCAACAGGTTGTGGGAATGAACCCAAGCGGAATGACACAGCCGAATATGGGAGAGCTGGACGGTCGTGAAGGGCTTTCTGCCGCCGATGCACAGATGATCCTATGGGCGCTTGCTCATCCCAATGGGACCTGATGGATCCCCAATTTATAAAAAATAAACCGTGTTTTTTGAAACACGGTTTATTTTTTTGTTTACAAGTTCCGTTTTTTTATGTATAATGAAAATACAGCATTTTAAGGAGGGGCAATTTATGTCATTACCTATTATTACCATCGGCCGTTCTTTCGGTTCCGGCGGCAGAATCATCGGTGAGAAAGTCGCCACCCTTTTGAATATTCCTCTTTATGATAAGGAATTAGTTAAAATCACCGCCGAAAAAAGCGGATTTCACGCATCGGTGGTGGAGCAGATGCAGCAAAACAAGCCCGCCAGCCTTCTTTATTCCCTTTCCGGCTCGGTGGTGGAATATCCTTTGCAGGATCAGGTTTTCTATGCCCAAGCCGCAGTCATTCGCGAGCTGGCAAAGAAGGGACCTTGCGTGATTGTGGGTCGCTGTGCAGACAGTGTTTTGGAAAATGAAGCCCACATTATGAAGGTCTTCATCCACGCGCCCATTTCCCAGCGTGCCGCACGGGTAAAAGATGAGTATAAGGTCACCTCCAGAAAGCCCTTGGATTACTTAAAGTATGTTAAAAAGGTGGATCGCAAGCGGAAGGCTTATTATGATTATTTCGCCCATCGCCCTTGGGGTAAAGCTGAGCACTATGATCTTTGCATCAACAGTGCCATCGGTCTGGATGTGGTGGCCGATATTATCGCAAGAGCCGCTAAGGAATTCCCCGAAATAACCAAATAATCCGAAAAGCAATTTTACTTTACATAAAAAACATCCCGTTTTCTGATGAAAACGGGATGTTTTTTTATTCATTTAACAGCAGCCACTGCTCGGTAAGGTCTTCTTGCAAAGCGCGCAAGCGCTCCATTTCTTGGCAACATTCTTCCAAAGCCTTATAATCAGCACCTGCTTCTTCCATTTTTTGCGTCTGCTCCGCAAGAGCGCCCTCCACTTCCTCTAACTGACGCTCAATGCAGGAGAGCTCCTGACGCTTTGCCGCTTCTTTGGCGCGGGTCTCTTTACTTTTATAATTGGCGGGAGGTTCCTTTTTTTCTTTCGGTGCAGGTACCGCCTCCGCCTTTTCTTCCGCCCAATACTCCTCCAAGGATTTCAGTTCCACCAAGCCCTTGGGGGTCAGCTTCAAAATACGGGTGGGAACGCGAGAAAGAAAATAACGGTCATGGGAAACTACGATCAG
This sequence comes from Eubacteriales bacterium, assembly GCA_045539135.1. Classification (GTDB taxonomy): domain Bacteria; phylum Bacillota; class Clostridia; order Oscillospirales; family QAKW01; genus QAKW01. The sequence continues at coordinate 6,380 of JAZQET010000026.1, forward strand.
ATTTCCCACAAAATCCCCGAGACTGCGCTCCACCTCTTCCCTTGCGGGAAGATCCAGATGGTTGGTAGGCTCATCAAAAAGCAATGTGTTGCAACGCTTGGGCATCAAGGCAGCAAACTGAAAACGTGCCCGCTCGCCGCCGCTTAAGATCCCCACTTTCAGATCCACTTCCTCGCCCAAAAAGGAGACCTGCGCCAGCAATGAACGCAGCTGCTGATAGGTCATTTGAGGATATTCGTCGGAAAGTTCCTGCAAAACCGTGTTCTCGTCGTCCCGAAAACGGGTGGCCTGACGGAACACCGCAGTCTGAATGTTGGCACCCCAGCGAATGTTTCCCGCCTTGGGTTCGATCTCCCCCATCAAAGCGGAAAGCAGAGTGGTTTTTCCGGTGCCGTTATCCCCCACAATGGCGATCTTTTCCCCTTTTTGCATCCGCAGGGAAAGGTTTTCAAAGAGGTGGTGATCTTCTCCCACCGTGATGGCAAGGTCACGGCATTGAAGCACATCATTACCGCCCAAAAGATCCACCGAAAATTTCAGGTGCAGCCTCCGTTCATCGGTATGGGGCTTCTCCATCAGTTCCATTCGTTCCAGCTGTTTACGGCGGCTTTTTGCCATTCCCGAGGTAGAGGCACGAACCAAATTTCGATCAATATAATCGGTCAGTTTGGCCACCTCTTTTTCCTGCTGTTCATATAACCGCTCCTGCTCCTTGAGGAACAGTTCTTTTTGCTCTTTGAAAGAGGTGTAATTCCCTTTATAGCAACGGATACGCCCCTCTTCCATATCCCAGATCTCTCCCACACAGCGATCCAAAAAGAAACGGTCATGGGAAACCACGATCACGGCGCCTTTATAGGCGTTTATGTACTCCTCTAACCAGCATAGGGTCTTAAAATCCAAATGGTTTGTGGGCTCATCAAGCAGCAACAGATTGGGTTGCTCCACCAACAGTTTGCAAAGCGCAAGGCGGGTCTGCTCCCCGCCCGAGAGGGTGCCCACATCCTGCTCCTTATCATACTGCGCAAAGCCCATACCGTTGAGAACCGTATGGATCCGCACATCGATATTATAAGCGTCGGTGGCATCAATGATTGCCTGCAGGCGGGCATATTCTTTAGGGTCTTGGGTTTGGGGCAGGCGGTCGATGGCATCCAAGCCCTCTTGCACAACACTGCGAAGCTCTGCCATCATACTTCTGCCGCCGGAAAGACCGCTGTTTTGCCTTAAATAGCCGATGCGGGTCTTGGGGTGGAGCATCCGCTCCCCCGATGTCTCTTGCAGGTTGCCCGCCAATACATTCAAGAGAGTGGATTTTCCCGCACCGTTTCCGCCGATGAGACCAATGACGCTCCCCTCTTCGCAGGAAACGCTGACCCGATCAATGACCCGACGGTCACCAAATTCCACGGTTAAGTTTTTTAATGCCGCTATGATCATACTTCTTCCCACTCCAAAAGATATGCCGAAAGGGTTTCGCCCACCGGTTGAATATGCACTAAGCGAAAGCCGTTTTTCTGATAGAAGCCAAGATTGGCAGGTTCATAGATCTCTACGATTCCTTGCTGGCCTGTGGTCTTCACGGTATGGCAAAAAGCCTGTACCAAGGCTTTTCCTACACCCTTTCCTTGCAATTGAGGATCCACCGCCAAAAGATCCAAAGTTAAATAATTCTTGTAAAACTGGCTTGCAGCCGTTTGATTAATACGGTCATACACCTTTTGGGTACCTGCAGGAAGAACCACCCGCTCGGTACCTTCGGCATCCCAAGGGCAGATGCAAAGACCCGCCTTGCGATCCAAGGTAGTAAACACGGTCAATTCTTCCCAAAAATCGGTCAGATACTTGCGAAAGATCTGCCGCAATAATTCCTCTCGCTCCTGCTCATAAGGGATATAATGGCAGTAAAGGGGATCACGCATAAACCCTTTGGCAAAAAGGGTCACAAGGGTTTCAATATCCTGTTGTTCAGCACGTATAATCTGTATCATAGTCTTTATTATACTCGGTTTCTTCTTCTTTTTCAATCATTTCTTTTAAAGCGGAAAGGGCCTCTTTTAGCCCGCCGACCCCATCGATCAAGCCTTCTTCTACCGCTTGCTCTCCATCCAAAACGGTGCCGATATCGGTCACCATATTCCCTACCTCGGTCATCAATGCTTTCAGCCGCTCATAGGAGATGCGGGAGTTCTTCACAATAAACTTACAGATACGGTTTTGCATCTCCTCCAAGGTGCGCAGGCTTTGGGGCACCCCGATGATGGTACCTGTTGCCCGAACAGGGTGAAGGGTCATGGTGGCGGTAGGCACAATAAAGGAACGGCGAGCAGCACAAGCCAAAGGAACACCGATGGAATGACCACCTCCCAACACCAAAGACACAGTGGGGGTGGTCATGGAAGCAATCAATTCTGCAATGGCAAGCCCCGCCTCCACATCGCCGCCCATGGTGTTTAAAAGGATCAGCACACCTTTAACCGTCTTGCTTTCTTCCATCGACACCAACACAGGCAATAGGTGCTCATATTTGGTGGTCTTATTCTGCTCCGGCGCCAAAAAGTGCCCCTCGATCTGACCGATGACAGTTAATACCTGTATATCCGAGTCGGTTTCTGCAGAACCTAATTCCAGAAGTTCTTCGATTTTTTCGTCCTTTTTTTCATTTTTTTCGTTCATTTCATCTCACCCATCATTAGGGTAAACAAATTCAAAAAAAAAATCAATTTTTTTCAAAAAAAGGTTGACAAAATCTTTATTTTAGTGTAAGATATAACACGTTCTGCGATGGCGCTATAGCTCAGTTGGCTAGAGCATGCGGTTCATACCCGCAGTGTCAT
>JAZQET010000027.1:0-4908 GCA_045539135.1 Eubacteriales bacterium
ACCTCCTTGTGTTACTGTACTAATACAATAATACAGTTGAACATTCCCGTTGTCAATACCTTTTAAAAAATCTCCGTTTGAATCAAACGGAGATTGGTTGTTTAAAGGTATTCTCTTAAATCCACCGCCAGTTCCGATTCAGAGCGGATCAAGCGTTTGGTAATATCTTTGGAGGTTTCGTCTGCCGCTTTGTATTGGTTCAAATAGCGGCTTAAGGATTTAACGCCCATATTGCAACCGTCGGTCATCAGGTCGGCGATGGTTTGATCCGATTCATGCATCATTAGTTTAATGCCTGTTTTCATATGGGACATTCCTTTGGCAAGCAGATCCGGCTCCTTGCCGTCGTCTTGATAGCGGTTTAATAATTCCTGAAGTTCCCGATCCAAGGCTTGATGCTCGTCTTTGCAGTCGGTAAGCCGCTTTTTCATACGGTCGGAATAAACGTATTCCAAAACATCGTCAATGGAGGAAATACCCATTTTGATGCCTGCATCGCATTCCCGTAAAAGTCGAATGGTATCTTGTTCAATCATGTTTTTTCTCCTTTGTTTTTTAGAGATAGTATGCACACATTTTGCAATATTATGAAAAAGTAAAAGCCGCGCAAAAGCGCGGCGGGAAAGGGCACAAGTTCAAGCCTTTATATGGTCCACCACGAAAAAAAGCACCCGCAAGGGGTGCTTTTTTTCGTGGTGGGCCATCAGGGACTCGAACCCGGGACCGACCGGTTATGAGCCGGGAGCTCTAACCAACTGAGCTAATGGCCCGTATCAACTTAAAAAGTTTATCATAACGCCGATGAAAAGTCAATGCTTTTTCATGGCGCAGTTGGGGCAGATCCCTTGCTTATTTAAATAGGTTTCTCCCCATTGATACATCTCTTCTAAAATGGGGACCAAGGTTTTTCCAAGGTCGGTCAGGGAATACTCTACCTTGGGCGGAACCACAGGATAAACGGTGCGTTGGATCAGAGCATCCGCTTCCAGTTCCCGCAGTTGCTGGGTCAGCATTTTCGGGGTCGCCTCCGGAATGTTTTTTTGCAATTCTCCGTAGCGCAAGGTTCCTTCCGTTAAAAACCAAAGGATCAATGCTTTATATTTCCCCCCGATCAGGCGGATGGTTTCTCCAACAGGGCAATGAATCTGTTTCATAAGTGTACCTCACTATCTATTTGGGTAGTATAGCACTTTTTTGTGCATACTTGCAAGATTGATATTAATATCGTATCATTAAAGAGGAAAAAAATCAAGAGAGGAGCGGTTCATCCTTGAAAAAAGAATTTGATATTATCGGTATGACCTGCGCCGCCTGCTCCGCCCGCATTGAGCGTGTGGTGCGCAAGGTGGAAGGGGTGCGGGAAGCGACGGTAAATCTTGCCGCCGAGCGAATGACAGTGGATGCAGAAAATAGCGCAACCTTTTCGGCGGTGATTGCCGCGGTGGAAAAGGCGGGCTTTGGCGCAAAAGAGCATAAGAAGAATAGTGCCTCTTTCGATAAAAATGCCCGTAAGGTGCGTGCAATGAAGCTCAAACTGATTGTATCGGCTTGCTTTTCGCTCCCGCTCTTTTATCTTTCAATGGGACCGATGGTGAGGTTGCCCGTACCGCGCTTTTTGTCTCCCGAAACCGCGGCTCTGCCTTATGCGCTGACCCAAATGGTTTTGGCATTGGGTGCTATGTGTGTGGGCTGGAAGTTTTATACGGTGGGTTATTCTTCGTTATTTCGGGGCAGTCCCAATATGGATAGCCTGATCGCCGTGGGCACCACCGCTTCCTTTGGCTATAGCATCTATTCCTTGGTGCGGATCGCAGGCGGAAACCATCACGCGGTCCATGAATTATATTTTGAATCCTGCGGGGTGATCGTCACCCTCATTTTGCTGGGTAAAACCTTGGAGGCGATCTCCAAAGGAAAGACCTCCGAAGCCATTAAAGGGCTGATGCAGTTGGTTCCTGCCACTACCTTTGTACTGCGGGACGGCATTGAATTGGAGGTTCCCACCTCGAAATTATTGTCAGAAGATGTTCTGATCTTAAAACCGGGTAGCCGTATTGCCGCAGACGGAACCGTTCTTAGCGGTCATTCCACGGTGGATGAGTCGATGCTTACAGGGGAGAGCCTGCCTGTGGATAAAACCGAAGGGGATAAGGTTTATGCAGGTGCCATCAATCAAAGCGGTACTCTGCAGGTGCAGATCACCCATTTGGGAGAGGAAACCGCATTGGGCGGTATGATTCGTATGGTGGAAGAAGCCCAAGGCTCCAAAGCCCCCATTGCCCGCTTGGCGGATATTGTTTCGGGATATTTTGTGCCCGCGGTGATGCTGATCGCCTTGCTTGCCGCGGCGGCTTGGAAATTGAGCGGTCAGGATTGGGGCTTTTGCTTATCGATTCTGGTTTCTGTGCTGGTGATTGCTTGCCCCTGCGCCTTGGGGCTTGCTACTCCCACCGCCATTATGGTGGGCATCGGCAAGGGAGCGGAATACGGCATTTTATTCAAAAACGGTGAAGCGGTGGAGGAATTGCACCGCATTCAAACGGTGGTGCTGGATAAGACCGGTACCATCACCGAAGGGAAGCCCACCTTGACCGACCTGATCCCTGCCGAGGGCTTTCGGCGGGAAGAGGTACTGCGTTTTTTGGCATCGGCCGAGCGATTATCGGAGCATCCCACCGCAATGGCGATGGTTCAAAAAGCGGAAGAAGAGGGGCTCCGGCTTGCAAAGGCGGAAACCTTCGAGGCTTATGTGGGCTATGGCATTGCCGCCACCGTGGAAGGAAAGCGGGTGTTGGCAGGGAACCGCCGTTTGATGCAGGAAAATGCCCTCGATTTTCAAGCCTTGGAAAAAGCCCTTGAAGGATTGGAAAGCCAAGGGAAAACGCCGATTTATATTGCTGTGGACGGCGTTCCTGCAGGTGTGGCGGCGGTGGCCGATACCATCAAAGCCGATAGCGCCGCCGCAGTGCAAAAGCTTCAAGAGCAGGGAATCGAAGTGGTGATGCTCACGGGGGATTCCTGCCGTACTGCCCAAGCGATTGCGGCAGAAGCGGGAATTTCGGAGGTGCGCGCAGAAGTCTTATCGGCCGATAAAGCGGCTGTTATTAAAGAACTGCAGGCAAAAGGCAAGAAGGTGGCGATGGTGGGCGACGGTATTAATGACGCTCCCGCTTTGGCCACTGCCGATGTGGGGATTGCCATCGGTTCAGGCACCGATATTGCCATGGAATCGGCGGATGTGGTGCTGATGCACAGTGCCCTTTCTGCAGTTCCCACCGCCATGGCGCTTTCCCGTGCCACCATTCGGAATATCAAGCAAAATCTTTTTTGGGCTTTTGGTTATAATACCTTGGGGATCCCCGTTGCGGCAGGTCTTTTGTACCTCTTCGGCGGACCGCTTTTGAACCCCATGCTGGGTGCGGCGGCAATGGCCTTTTCCTCGGTTTCTGTGTTATCAAACGCATTGCGATTAAAACGATTTAAGGAGAATGAAAAATGAACAGTATTAAAGTACCCGGAATGATGTGTATGCATTGTGTAAACTCCATTAATGCCGCCCTGCGGGAGATCGCCTCAGATGTAACGGTGGATCTTGCTACCAAGACCGTTACCTTCAATGGGGACATCAATGCGGCAAAAGAAGCCATTGAAGAGATCGGCTTCGATATTGAGTAACGAAAAATGCGATTGGAAAAACCCAATCGCATTTTTTATTATTACTCTGCCACCAGTGCGTTGAGTTCCTTGCGGAAATCAAGCAGCTGTTCGGGGGTTTCGGGGCAGGTATCAAAGGTGACCTTGCCGAAATGCTTCGCCATCAGTTCTTCGCAGAAGGCGCGTCCTTTTTTCTGCTCCAGCAGTTGAAGAGCGCGGTAATCGCAAAGGGCTTCGCCAAACACGATCTGCCGCATGGAGGGCACGGCGGTACCGTCATAATTGGGATAAACAATATAGGCGGCGCCGGGGCGACTGCGGAAGGTGCAAGGGTTGATGCGGGGATCGTTGATGCCTTGGCTTAAGTAATCGTAATAGTTATTCAAGCCCCAATGCAAAAAGCCGTTGGACTTGTGTTGATATAATTGAATGCCCATAATACGGTTGCGCTCGGGCTTTACCGTGATGGTGCGGTTGCTCATATTGCCGGTGGGGCCGCTTCCGGTATAGTAGTACCAGATCTCCTCGCACCGCCCGATATAGGGCGCAGCATTTTTGGTGTTCACAATGGGGATGTCCACCGTGCCGTCCTCATAGAAGTTATAATCAAATAAAGCATCGCCGCACATCTGACCCTTCAGCAGATCCTTGATCTGATTTTTTGCCTTGCGGTAATCCTCGATCTGATGCTCCTTGGGTTCATCGGAAATGTGGTAAAGCACCTTGCCGTCGAAGCCTTCTTCCTTAAAGAAGGGAAGGGCAACAGCCAAGTATTGACGCAAGAAATCGCCGTATTCTTTGCCTGCCGAATCGGTATCCCATCCGAACAGACGGGTTCCTTCTTTATCATAGATATTGGGTGCGTGCTTGCAACCCCATTGAGAGAAGAAGTGGCAATGCTCCAAATAGTCGATTCCAACCTTTTTGCAAAGATCGGTGAACCGTTTCAGTAAGGTGAGATCAAACTCATAGCGATCGCCTTTCTTTTCAATGCCCACCAACTGCACATTCATCCGCTCTCCGCCGATGGGGGTATCCAAAGCGGGGGTGAAGGCAGGAGTCAGCACCATATTCATTCCGTGGGTGGCGGCAACCTGCAGATAACTCTCTAAAATGGACCAGAATTTTTCGGTGTATACCGGCTCATTATGGAGATCGCTGATGCAGTCCATATGAAGCCAGTTGGTATAAAGCAAGAAGTCGGAGGCCAAGCGGTTCTTAGGAAGACAAGACCTGATAACAACTCCTTGGCTC
>JAZQET010000028.1:0-36059 GCA_045539135.1 Eubacteriales bacterium
GACTGGCTGTACGGCGTCAATCTCACCCGCTATGCCACCCTCAAAACGGGGGTGCTCCTGCGGGTGGGGCGGGTCATCGTGCCCATTGTAAAGGCGATCTACGATCGGGATAAGTCTATTGAGAATTTTATCCCCGAAATATATTACGCCGTGGTCAGCAACGCCGAGACCAAGGGGGAGGCCATCGAGCTGACCTCCAAGCAGAAATTCGATAAAAACAGCAAGGCCAAGGCGGAGGAATACGCCGCCCGACACGACGCCGAAACGGCGGTGGTCCCCGAAAAGAAAAAGAAAAATACCACCCTGCAGCCGGGCAAGCTGTACTCCCTTTCCAAGCTGCAGAACGTACTGGGTAAAAAGTATAAAATGCCCATGGAGGAAAGCCTGAAGCTGACCCAGGAGCTGTACGAGGCGGGGTATATCACCTATCCCCGTACCAACTCCGAATACCTTGCGGAGCAGGAAAAGGGCAAGATCAAAAAGATTCTGGAAAACGTGGCCGCCATCGGCTATAACGTGAAATTTCGCGACGGTAAGAGCATCTTTGACGACAGCAAGATCGAATCCCACTCGGCCTTGACGCCTACGTATAAGATCCCCAAAAAGGAGGCCTTGACCGAGCGGCAGATGATGGTGTATCAGACCATCTTCCGCAGGTTTGCCGCCGTCTTTTGCGCCGAGGATTGCCTGGCAGAAAAAGCGGAAATGGTCATCAAAGTGGGCGAATTGGAAGAATTTCGCCTGAAGGGAACCATGATCCTGCAACAGGGCTGGATGAAATACGACGACGGCGGGCAGAAGAATAAGGTTCTGCCCCCCTTGGAGAAAGGGGACACCGTCAACATCGATTTTCAGCCCAAGGAGAAGGAGACCTCCCCGCCCCGTCATTACACCATCGAGACCTTGAATAATTACCTCAAAAACCGCTTCCGCGAGGATAAGGCCGCCGCCGAGGAGACCGACGATCGGGAGGAATATCGTGCCATGTTTGAAGGGCTGGAGCTGGGCACCGAAGCCACCCGCACCGGCATCATCGGCAATGCCATCAAAAGCCAATACATCACCTTGAAGAAAGACACCTATTATCTTCAGCCGGCAGGCGCTTACCTTATTGAGGAATTGACCCGAATGGGCATCTCTATGGATAAATATAAGACCAGCCAACTGGGTCAGGCGCTGAAAAAGGTCTACCGCGGCGAGATCGCCGTCGGCGATAGCGTTGCCCTTGCCAAGCAGGAGATCCACGCTGTCTTTCACCCCGCTCCCTGCGCCCCCGAAGAGGATACCGACACCGGTCTCTACGGCGACACGGTGGGCACCTGCCCCCTTTGCGGCGACACTGTTGCCAAGGGGCGGTATAATTACGGCTGCCTTTCTTATAAAGAAGGCTGTAAGTTCCGCATCTACACTTCCATGTGCGGGCGCACCGTTCCCATCTCTGCCGCCCGCGAACTGCTGACCCAAGGCAAGACCCGCAAGCTGCGGGGCTTTATCTCCAAAAAAGGCAATCCCTTTGAAGCCTCCTTAAAGCTGGAGGACGGCAAAGCGGTCTTTGATTTTTAACTGAAAACAGGCACAGTAGCATATGCTACTGTGCCTGTTTTTTATTGTCCATAGTATTTCAATTCCGTATTAAAGTAAACGGGATCGTCGCCATAGATATGTTGCTTTTGATATTGGGAATAATCCGCCTCGGTATCGATGCGCACCTTCACCACCAAGCCCCAGTGATCGGAAATGTGACCGTACTTCACATCGTCGGCCGCGTGGTCATAGACGGTATAGTCGAACCCGTAAAAATCAACCGCCATATGGGGGTTGGGGCAGGCCATCACATAGTCGATCTGCGGCTTTGCGGTATTGACTGCGGGGTACTGCTCCCCCTTACCGTGGGCAAGGTTATGACCGCTGCCCATTCCACCGAGAGTGCAAAGCTCATCGTCATACATATTCATCGCCACGTCCCGAAGATCCATAATATAATCCCAATCCATCATCAGATTATAGCGGGTTTCGCTGCGATAATACACATTATAGTCGCCGCCCACAAAGACATAGGCATTGGGATCTTTTTTCCGTGCCTTTTTCACTTCCTGATGATATTGCGCCATTGCCTTCATCGGCACCTCATCGCCGCTGGGGCTGAAGTGGGTGCAATAAGCATAAAACTTGGCACCGGTGGTTTTATCCTGCAGATAGACCCAACTGGAGATATCGCCGTAGGCGGCGCTTGAATCATAAGAAACCGACGGTTTATTAGGGGTAGCGGACAGCCAAAAATGCCCGCTGTCCAACAGTTTATACTTAATGGTCTTATAGAGCACAGGCTCCGCCTGATCCCCGCCTGACACCCGATTATTATCCTCAAACCAACGGTATTTCCAAACGGTGGTATACGTATTGGCGATATAAGAATCCTTTTGGAAGAAATCCAAGGTTCCCCGCCGTGCCTCGTTCACAAACATAATATCGGGATCCTGCTCCATCACCATGGTCTTGAAGCGGCGCAGACGGTTATAAATATTATTGCCGGTTCCGTCGCCCTTTTCCCCGTAGCTGTATCCGGCATGGATAATGTTTTGAGAAAGAAAGGTGATGGGGGTACCGCTGTTTTCCTTTTCAACAGGAGGCAGTTTTTCTTCCTCGGGATCCTCTTCGATGACAGGATCCTTAATCTCCTCTTGCGGGGGATCGGGAAGCTCCTCCTCCGGTTGTTCCTCCGGCAGTTCTTCCGGCGCCTCCTCCGAAGGGGTTTGAGGGTCCTTTTCCGACGGGGTTTGCGTTTCTTCGGAATTTTCCTCTTTTTTATTCTCTTCTTCAGAGGGTTTTTGCTCTTCTTGAGGCTTTTGCTCCTCTTGGGACGGGGCTTCCCCGATCCAAGAATCGGAAACTGCAAGCTCCTCTTCCGCTGTTTTACAGCCGGTGAAGGAGCCCAGGGTCATTAAGGCGATTAAAGCCAAACAAATCCATCGTTTCATACTTTTACCTCATTTCTGTTTCATAAAATGATATGATCCAAGAGTTGATCATGGGGTTCCTTGGGAAGGTGCTCTGCCTTTTGGCAGGAATAGCCGATTCCGCAGCAAAAAGGGCGCTCCGCCAAAGAAGCAAGGTAGCGGTCATAATATCCGCCGCCGTAGCCCAGCCGCTCTCCCCCTTCGGTATAGGCCAAAGCGGGCACCAAAAGAAAGTCCTCGGCGGTGGGAAGAAGTTCCTTTTCGCCTTTGGGCTCCAAAATGCCAAAAGCCCCTTGTTCTGTGGGTTCTTCTTCATAAAAGTGTAAATTTACACCGCACATTTTCGGGTATGCCACCCGCTTTCCCATGGCTTTTGCCCGCTTTGCGATCTCCTCCGTGGGAAATTCACTACCGAAAGAAGCATAGCAAAACAGCACCTGCGCTGCCTGAAATTGGGGCAGTGCAAACAGCCGCGCAAGGCGGCTTTTTTCTTCCTCTTGCCGCTGAACCGAAGAAAGAGCGGCGCGCCGCTCTTTCATTTCTTTTCGCAAAATCTTTTTCATCAGAAGCTCTCTTTATTCAAAAAGGCTTGGGTCTTGGGGCTCTTGGGATGGTCAAAGACCTCCTCGGGAGTGCCCCATTCTTCGATCACACCGTCTGCCATAAAGATCACCTGATCCGCCACATGCTTGGCAAATTCCATTTCGTGGGTCACCACGATCATGGTGCGGTCGGAGCTCTTCAGGCTACGGATCACCTTCAGCACCTCGCCGGTCAATTCGGGATCCAGCGCGGAGGTAGGCTCATCAAAGCAAAGGATATCCGGCTCCAAGGCAAGGGCTCTTGCAATGGAGACCCGCTGCTGCTGACCGCCGGAAAGCTGCTGAGGATAATTATACATCCGATCCTCCAGCCCCATACGGCAGAGCAATGCCATCGCCTGCTCCTCGATCTCCTGATGGATGGCTTTTTTATTTTCCTTATAATCGGGACGCTCCTTTGCCAAAAGCTCTTTGGCAAGCATCACGTTTTTCAGCGCGGTATATTGGGGAAACAGGTTAAAGGATTGGAACACCAAACCGAAGTGCAACCGCTTTTTGCGGATCTCCTCTTCCTTTGCCGCCTTTTTCTGACTGCCGTCGAAAAGGGTGTTTCCGTTCAGCACAATGCTACCGCTGTCGGGAGTTTCCAAAAAGTTCAGGCAACGCAATAACGTGGTCTTCCCGCTGCCCGAGGAACCGATGATGGCAAGCACCTGCCCTTTTTCCAACGAAAAACTGATATCCTCCAAAACGCGGGTGGAGCCGAAATGCTTTTCAATATGCAATACATCCAAAAATGCCATAACCGTCTCCCCTCCTTACGCTTGGAAATAGTTGAGTTTCTTCTCCAGCTTGCCCAATGCAATGGTGAGCACGCCGTTGAAGAGCAGATAATAAATACCGGTAAAGAACAAAGGCCAAACCAAGCCGGACAGACCGTGCGAGCCCTTCATAAAGGCATCGCCCGCCCAGATGACCTCCTGCAGGGAGATGATCCGCGCCAAAGAGGTATCCTTCACCAAGGTAATGATCTCATTGGACATGGGCGGCACGATCCGCTTGATCATCTGCAATAAGGTGACCTTAAAGAAAATCTGACCCTTGGTCATACCCAGCACCTGACCTGCCTCCTGCTGACCCTTGGGCACGCCCACAATGCCCCCCCGATAGATCTCGGAGAAATAGCACGCATAGTTCAGGATGAATGCCACTGCCGATGCGGCAAAACGGCCGCTTTCGCCGCCGCCCCAAATGGCCACATCAAACAGCAGACCGGGACCGTAGAAAATGATCATCAACTGCAGCATCAGCGGGCTTCCCCGCACGATCCAAATGATGGTCTTGGTGAGATATTTCAGCGGCGCGAATTTGCTCATAGAGCAAAAAGAGATCAAAAGACCCAGCGGCATTGCGCCCAAAAGGGTGACTGCAAACAGCTTTAAGGTCTGCAGGAAACCCTCATTTAATGCGCCCAACACGATGGGCAGTTGTTCCAAAAAGTTTTGCATCTTCTTTCCTCTTTACAGCCTAAAAGCAGAGAGGCACAAATGCACCTCTCTGCTCAAGGTCAAATTGAATTCTCAATTATTTCTGCTCGATGATGTTATCGGCGATCTTATAGGTGTTTGCCAGCTCGGCGATGGTGCCGTCTGCATAAGCTTCCACAAAGAATGCGTTGATCTTCTCAACCAGATCGGAACCCTGACGGAAACCAACACCGTATTCCTCGCTGTTCAGCTCCAAGGTGTAAACCAGATCGGCATAATCGGTACCTTCACCGATCATTGCGCCTGCCATCAGCAGGTCGATGATGGCGGCATCGCTGGTGCCGGACTTCACTTCCATCAAAGTCTTTGCCTGATCTTCCACAGGTACGGTGGTGAAGCTGTTTGCTTCTGCCATCTCTTCACCGGCGGAGCCGTCTTCCACGGCAAAGCGCAGATCCTTCATACTCTCGGTGGTGGTATACTTGGAAGCGGTGTCTTTCTTCATCACCACAACCTGTGCGTTCTTGCAGTAAGCGTTGGAAACATCCATCACTGCCTTCACATCGTCGGAAATGGTCATACCGTTCCAAACCACGTCGATGGTCTTATTCTTCAACTCATTGTGCTTCTGACCCCAGGTGATCACGGAGAATTCCACATCCACACCCAGATACTCGGCAAAAGCCTTGGCAAGATCTGCGTCAAAGCCGATCCACTCGCCGTTGGCATCCTGATAGTCCATAGGAGCGAAATCGGTGATACCGACCACCAAAGTGCCCTTACCCTTCACATATTCCGAATCGGTCTTTTCTGCGCCGCAGGCACACATGGTAATCAGCATCACAGCTACTGCCAGCAATGCCAGCACTCTTTTCATCATTTTCATTTGAGTTTACCTCCAAATTTTATTGCTTTACTTCGCTAAAGTGATACTATCATACCACGGTTCTCCCCGTTTGTCAACACCTATTTTATAAAAAACACGGCCGTTTCAAAAAAAGATGCTTTTGGTTTTTCAGAAAACTTGGAAATCAATCGAGATAAACATATTTTCCTTCTCGATACTGTTCTACAGAATGTACATACGGTAAAGATTGGATATAATCGATCGCTTTTTTTAGTGCTTCTTCACTGTAATCCGTAAGATTTACATATCCATGTATCGTGCCTTCCGGATGAGAATACGGATGCAATCCTTCATGATATTGAAACTCGCATGCCTCTGCCGAAATATTTGGGAAGTCCTCTAAACTCAACAGATACTCATAAGGATCTGCCTCTCCAAACCGAAACCAAAAGCGAACCCTTCCATCATAAAGATCCGCCACATTTCGTTCCTCATGACTTCCGACTTCCCTACAAGGGCGGTCCAAAGACGGATACTCGGTTGGGTCAGTCTCCGGCTCTACATAGTAAGCCGTATAATCCAAATTGATACTCGAAACATACGGAAGAGTGTAAAGCACATCTATAATCGCCTTTATTTCTCTTTTCTCAGTGAATGTTCCATATAAAAAATAGTCCCAAGAAATAGTTTTGATTTGTTCTATTCCTAAATCGGAAAAATCTTCCAAGGTGTACTGAGGAGGCTCCTCATTAAACGAAACTAAAAATTGGCACACAAACCGATGCTCCATCCGTGGTTCTTCTACAGCGGTATTCTCCGGCGGTTGGGTGGTATCCGTCTCTTCCGGCACCTCTTGGCTTGGTTCCTGTGTTTCTTCTTTGGACTCCGGTGCTTGCTCTTCTTTAGTCGGTTCCTGCTCCTCAACAGGGGTTTCTGCCAAAGCACCGTTCTCCACTTCCTCCATCGGGGTTTTACACGCAGAAAGACCCAAAATCAATGTAAAAATCAAAAGAACACTGCATATTTTTTTCATCAAATAGTCCTCCTGTGAAAAAATGGATATATTCTCTTTATAATTTTACTATGTCAATCTTTTTTCAAGACTAATAAAACCGTATCGTCAACAAAGTCATCCTCTATGCTATAATTCGATATAATCTTCTCATCTTGAACCAAGCCACTTTCAATCGATGTAGATTGATTGTCTTCAAATATCTCCTCCGCACTGACGGCAGAAACAAAAAGTGTTATGATTAATAGAAAACTCAACAACATTCGAAGATATTTCATTTCTCTCACTCCACTTCTATTTTAGGATCTCTGTACTGCTCTGCAGTTTCTATACAGGGCATCCTTTGAATTTGAGTAACTGCTTTATCGAGCGCATCCTCACTATCATCGATCAAATTAACATACCCAGATAACCCATTCTCATACACTACAAAGTAGCAGGCTTCCGCCGAAATATCCGGAAAATCTTCTAATGTCAGCAAGTGGTGATATCCTTTATCTTCAAATAAAAAACGAACCCCTACTCTACCGTCATACAGATGACAGTCTTTCATATTTTTGTAATTTCGTTCCAACGAGGGATAAGCAGTCGCATCTGCACCTTTTTCCACGCGATAAGCCTCGTACTTTAACTCGATATTTTTAACTTCTTCCCGTGCAAAAAGAGAATCCATTACATTCTCCAATGCTTCTACACTCTTATAAGTTCCGTATAAAGTATATATAGAAGGATTCGGATATGACTCCAATCGTTCTGCACCAAGTCCGGAAAAATCATTAAGAGTATATCCCAAACGATCTTCCTTCAAATAAATCCTGAACGCACACACTAAACGATTCTCCATCTCCGGTTCTTTTTCAACAGAGTTCTCCTCCCTTTCTTCCGAAGGAGTATTCTCCGGCGGTTGGGTGGTATACGTCTCTTCCGGTGACTCTTGGTTTGGTTCCTGTGCTTCTTCTTTGGACTCCGGTGCTTGCTCTTCTTTCGTGGGTTCCTGCTCCTCAACGGGGGTCTCTGCTAAAGCACCGCTCTCCACTTCCGCCGCCGGTGTTTTGCAAGCGGTAAGACTTAAAATCAATGTTAAAATCAAAAGAACACTGCATATTTTTTTCATAAAACAATTCTCCTTTTCAAGTAATTGAAATCAGTATTAGAAAAAGCATTGTTGCAAGACAAATCAAGCACCCACTTCATCACTCTGTTCTTCATATCCTACTTCTTCGAAAATTTGAAGTGTTTCAATCCGTTGGATTCCGTTCTCAATTTCTGCTTTTCCTTTATTCGCAAGATAAAAATAGATGCTTGTGTTTCCGGAATCATCCATACACCCTCTCAAGCACTCCAACGCCAATCCTGAATCTTCAATATCCGAATACACAATCGGAAAGCGCGAATCTTCCTTAATTGTTAAATAACCAACGACTGTTTGGTCCATAAACTTTGTTCCATCATTTAATTGAATTGTGTCTCCTTCTGCAGAAACAGAAGTGACTAACAAGAAAACAGCCAATACTAAACTCAACACAATTCGAAAAGGTTTCATATATATTCTCCCTTTTAAGACTCATCTAAACCGTCAAATTCATCAGGGTACTCTATATAGTGCTCTACAGATTTAACCCCGGGTATTTTTTCTATAAAAGCCATTGCCTGTTTTATGGCGTCTTCGCTATCATCGGTTAAATCTATATATCCGTTCATTTCACCGCTTTCTTTGCTGAACAACCAACAAGATTCTGCAGAAATTTCCGAAAAATCTTCTATTGTCAGCAAATGATGGTATGCGGCATCATCAAAGCCAAACTCTACAGAAACTCTACCCTTAAAAAGTAAAGCACCCTCTTTTATATCGTCAGGAACTTCTCCGTAAAGTGAAGTGAAATATTGAATTGCATCCACCACTTCTTGCTTTATATATGGAGATGATACAACAGGTGTTCCTTTTTTTACACGGTTTGCTGTATACGAAAACCACACTCTACTCACATCTTCCCTTTGAAGCAAAGCACCGATGGTTTCCTCTGCCGTATTGACATCCCCAAAAACCGCTGATAAAACGGTTTTTTCAGTATGATTCTCTACTTTCTTAATACCAAGACCTGAAAAATCCTCTAAATCATATTCCGGATGTTTTCCATTATGATACAGAAAAATTTTAAATTCCAAAACATTTTCCATCTCCGGCTCTTGCGGCAAGGGAGATTCCGTCGACTGCGGATCTTCGGGCTCATTGGAAGACGGGGTCGACACCAATGGATTATTTTCTTCTAAAGGTTGATTCTGGTTTAACTTATTACCCTCACTGTCGGAGCTGATCAACGGTTTCGGTGTTTCCTCTTCTTTCGTAGATTCCTGCTCCTCAACGGGGGTCTCTGCTAAAGCACCGCTCTCCACTTCCGCCGCCGGTGTTTTGCAAGCGGGAAGACTTAAAATCAATGTTAAAATCAAAAGAACACTGCATATTTTTTTCATTAAATAGTCCTCCTGTTAAAAGAAATGGATATATTTTCTTATAGTTTTACTATGTCAATCTTTTTTCAAGACGAATAAAACCGTATAAAACCCAACAATATTCGAAGATATTTCTTTTTACCAACTCTTTCTTTGAAATCATTGTACATAACTATAAGAATCTACATATTGTTCCACAAAGGAAACATTGGGCATTGTTTCAATATACTGAATCGCTTTTTCAAGTGCCGCTTCACTGTAATCAGTTAAATTTATATAGCCTCTCATTGTATTCAAAGAGTCAATATAAGAAAACTCTCCCGCTTCCGCCGAAATTCCGGGAAAATCTTCCAAAGTCAGCAAATGATTGTAAGCCTCCCCTTCTTCATATTTGAAGGTGAAACTGACTCTTCCTTCATAAACATCCCTTGCATTCTGCTGCAAGGGGCTGCCAATCCTTGTATAAGGGCGGCTTAAGGAAGGATAATACATCACTTTTGTTCCTGCCTCCACATAATATGCCTCATAGTCCAAACGAACATTTAAAGCTTTGTAGCGTGTATACAGTGCATCAATGAGACCCTTCACTTCCTGCTTTGTTGTATAATGACCGAGTAGGGTATATTGCGATTTTGTTGTTAAGATCCGATAGATTCCAAAATCTGAAAAATCCTCCAAGGTATATTCCGGCAGTCCCTCTTGAAAGGAAACCTTAAATTCACAAAGCAACGGATACTCCATCTGCGGTTCTTCCACAGCGGTATTCTCCGGCGGTTGGGTGGTATCCGTCTCTTCCTGCACCTCTTGGCTTGGTTCCTGTGTTTCTTCTTTGGACTCCGGTGCTTGCTCTTCTTTCGTGGGTTTCTGCTCCTCAACAGGGGTTTCTGCCAAAGCACCGCTCTCCACTTCCGCCATCGGAGTTTTACACGCGGAAAGACTTAAAATCAATGTTAAAATCAAAAGAACACTGCATATTTTTTTCATTAAATAGTCCTCCTATTAAAAAATAGACATATTCTCTTTATAAATTTACTATATCAACCTTTATTTAAGTTGTAAACAGCTTTTTGAAGGCTTTTTGAAGTTCTCCATATTGAACAAAAAAATCCCAAAAAATTCTACACAAAAAACTGTCACAAAAAACGACTCTCATTCGTATATTAAAGAGGGGGTATTTTTTCTCAACCGTCTGCATACCCGCGGCCGTCGATATAGCGTTGAACCAAGGTAGAATACGGCATTTGACCCACTTTTTCGGCGGCCAAGCGGAAAGGTTCCTCTCCATATTCATAGAGATTGATATACCCATATGCTTCATCTTCCGAATAATTCAGCACACAGGCCTCTATCGGCATATCCTTGAAATCCTCTAAAGACAACAAATTATTATAGGCAGCATCATCAAAATTATAAGAAACGCTGATCCTGCCGTCATATACATTGCCGTCTATATACGGCTCATAAGTACACGGGCGTTCCAAAGAGGGATAGGCGGTCGACCCTTTCGGCACCCGATACATCTCGCACTTCAGAGTCACCTTCCGCACCTGCTCCATCTGATCCAATGCCTTAAATGCCTTTCGAATCTTTTGGCGGTCTGTATAAGTACCGTAGAGGTCATATACCGCCGGATTAGGATAGGACTCCAGCTTAGTCAGCCCCAAATCTCCGAAATCCTCCAAAGTATAATCAGGATAATCTCCATATAAAGAAAGTCTGAAATCACACACAAAGTGTTCTTCCATTTCAACTTCTGTTGATTTACAAGCAGAAAGACTCAAAATCAATGTTAAAATCAAAAGAACACTGCATATTTTTTTCATAACGACACCACCTTTCTTTTCAATCTTATTATACAATACCCAATATTTACCTGCAACGATTCTCGCAAAATGTAACACAAATGTAAAGAAACATAAGCATAATAGACAGTTTTTTGCCTTAAGATTTGTTTACTATAAACAAAAAAAGAAACGGAAAAATTTTTCCGTTTCTTTTTCTATTATTTGATTTCATCAAGATGCCAGATGTCCTCGGCATACTCTCTCACTGCCCGATCCGAAGCAAAGATGCCGGACTTGGCAATGTTCACAAGGGACATCCGATTCCACTTGAGAGGATCCTGATAGGTCGCATTGATCTTGGTCTGCGCATCCTTATAGGCATTGAAATCAGCCAATACCATATAGGGATCGGGGCCGATCAGGTAGCGAACAATGGACTCGAAGTTCTTGCCGCCGATACCGTCCCGCAAGATGGAATCCAGAAGTTCCCGCATATAGGGATCATTGCGATAGAGCTGGTCGGCATGATAACCGTCCCGCTTCCAAGCGTTGACCTCGGGGGTGGTGAGACCGAAGAGGAACATATTCTCATCGCCCACCTGCTGGTGGATCTCCACATTGGCACCGTCCAAGGTACCGATGGTCAAAGCACCGTTGATCATAAACTTCATATTACCGGTACCGCTTGCCTCTTTCCCTGCCAGCGAGATCTGCTCGCTGACTTCGGCGGCAGGCATCAGGATCTCTGCCAAAGAGACCTTATAATCTGCCAAGAAGACCACCTTCAGCATATCGCCCACAGCGGGATCATTATTGATCATATCGCCCAAGGCGCAGATGAAGCGGATGATCTCCTTCGCCATCAGGTAGCCTGCAGAAGCCTTGGCACCGAAGATAAAGGTATGAGGCTGGATCTTAAGACCTTCGTTCTTAATGCGGCGGTACAGATCGTAGATATGCAATGCGCACAGCAACTGACGCTTATACTCATGCAACCGCTTTGCCTGCACATCGAAGATGGAATCGGGGCTGACTTTAATACCCGCGGAATTCTCGATATACTTGGCAAGACGCAGTTTATTCTGACGCTTGATCTCGGTCAAGCGGTTAAGCACGGTGGCATCATCGGCATATTTCAGCAGTTTTTCCAATTCTGCGCCGTTCTTCACAAACCCATCGCCGATCAGCTCCTTGAGCATCGCGGTAAGACCGGGGTTGGACTCGCACAGCCAGCGGCGATGCACAATACCGTTGGTTACATTGGTCAGCTTGCCGGGGAAGATCTCATGATAATCCTTAAAGAGATCGGTCTTCAGAATATCGCTGTGGAGAGCGGAAACGCCGTTGACGCTGTAGCAGCAGGCAACGCACAGGTTTGCCATCCGCACCATTCCGTCGCCGATCACCGCCAACTGGTCGATGACCCCTCTCTTCTCGGGATGCTCGTTATAAACCTTCTCGCAGAAGCGGCGGTTGATCTCCTTCACGATGGTATAGATACGGGGCAGTCTGCCGGAGAACAGATCGATGGACCATTTTTCCAGCGCCTCGCTCATAACGGTATGGTTGGTATAGGCCAAGGTGTTGCAGGTGATCTCCCAAGCACTGTCCCAATCGTAGCCGTGATCGTCCATCAACAGACGCATCAGTTCGGGCACGCAAAGGGCGGGGTGGGTATCATTGATATGCACAACCACCTTATCGGCAAGGTTATCCAAGGTACCGTATTTTTTCAAATGCTCTGCCAGAATGTTCTGCAAGGAAGCGCTGACAAAGAAATACTGCTGACGCAGACGCAGGTTTTTCCCTTCCTCATGGTCATCGGCAGGATAGAGCACGCGGGAGATGGCCTCTGCTTTGGCATCGCCCTCGCAGCTCTTCAGGTATTCGCCGCGGGAGAAGAGGGACATATCGAAATTATCCATACTCTTGGCACCCCACAGGCGCAGTTTATTCACGATCTTGGAATCGTAGCCGGAAATCAACAGATCATAGGGCACAGCCAATACCTTATAATAATTGGTATGCACCGTCTTCAACCCGTCGTTGCTCCAGATCTCTTCCACGTTACCGTCGAAGTGGATCTCCTGAGCCTCATCGGGGCGGGGAACCAACCAGCCGCCGCCCAATTCCAGCCAGTTATCGGGGAATTCCATCTGCCAGCCATCAATGATGACCTGCTTGAAAATACCGAATTCATAGCGGATGGAAAATCCGGTGGCGGGATAGTTGCAAGCGGTGAGAGAATCCAGATAGCAAGCGGCAAGACGGCCCAAACCGCCGTTTCCGAGACCTGCGTCCGGCTCCATCTCATAGAGATCGTCCAGCTCCACATTCATTTCCTTCAAAACGGCGCGGACATCCTCTTCCAATCCCATATTATAAAGATTGTTTTTCAGAGAGCGACCGATGAGGAATTCCATCGACATATAATATGCCTGCTTTGCCTCTTGCTTTTTGATCTCTTTCTTGGCGACTTTACGGCGCTTTTGCAGTTCACGAACCACAAAAGTAACAACGCCTTCATACATCTGCCGTGTGGTTGCATCCTCTGCGTCGCAAGCAAACCTATTGCTCACGACGGCTTGAAGCTGTTCTTTGATTTCCTGCTGGGTCATATAGTTTTAACTCCTTGTTAGATATTGCGATATAGATTTTGATAAGCCTCTACGCTGGGACCCCAACTATAATCCCCCGCCATGGCATTGCGGCGGGCTTTGGTAAAGTGGGGCTTATCCTGATACAGCTCGATGGCGCGCCATAAAGCGTTGGAAAAATCTTCCGCGTGGAAGCTTTGGAAGGTGATGCCGCGGCCGGTCTTCTCTTCCGGATTATAGGGGATCACGGTATCCGCAAGACCGCCGGTGGTATGCACGATGGGCAGAGTGCCGTAGCGCATGGCGATCATCTGCGCCAAGCCGCAAGGCTCAAACTCGCTGGGCATCAGGAAGAAATCCACCCCTGCATAGATCCGCTGGGCAAGATTACCGTCGAAGGCCAAGCAGACCCGCAGATTATCGGGATGCCGCTCGGCACATTCCCGCAGGAATTGCTCATAGGCCGCATCGCCCGTACCCAAAATCACCACCTGCACCGACTGATTCAACAGCCAATCCAGCTTGGACTTCACCAGCTCCATTCCCTTTTGATGGGTCAGGCGGGTCACCATACCGAACAAGGGCAGATCATTGCCCACGGGGAGACCCAATTCCTTTTGGAGCGCGTTTTTATTTTCTACCTTGGAAGCAAGGCTTTTTGCTGAATAGTTTTTGGCGATCCGCCCATCGGTCTCGGGATCAAACAGCTCGGTATCGATCCCGTTCAAAATCCCCGAAACCTTATGCGCCCGTGCGCGGAGGATATGCTCCAAGCCGCAGGACTTGGGCGGGTTCATAATTTCTTCTGCATACCGCTCGGAAACGGTGGTCACCTTATTGGAGCACTCAATGGCACCCTTCATCAGGTTGATGCAGTTATCATAATAGAGCAACGGCTTCAGCTGCTCATCCAAGCCAAACACACCGCCCAAAATATAGGGGTCATATTTGCCCTGAAATTCAATGTTATGAATGGTAAAGACGGTGCGGATATTCTGATATCCGGGGCGGCTGCGGAATTGGGTATCCAGCAGCACCGGCACCAGCGCGGTATGCCAATCGTTGCAATGCAGCACATCGGGCACAAAATCGATCAGCGGCAGGCATTCCAGAATGGCTCTGGAGAAGAAAGCAAACCGCTCCCCATCGTCAAACGCGCCGTAGGTCTCGGGGCGGTTGAAATAATACTCATTATCCAAAAGATAATAGGTCACCCCGTCGATCTTGGCTTCGAAGATGCCGCAGTACTGACTGCGCCAAGCATTATTAAAATAGAAATTGGTGCGGTAGGTGCATTTTTCCTTCAACGCAGGAGCAATGGCACTGTAATAAGGCAGGATCACCCGCACATCGTCCCCCGCGCGGCAAAGCGCCTTGGGCAGCGCACCTGCCACATCGCCCAGTCCGCCGACCTTAATAAAAGGGGCGGCTTCGCTTGCAGCATATAAAACTTTCATTTTTATACCTCTTTGCCTTTTTCGATGATGAAGGGCATTTTCACGGCGCCACGCAGTTCATTGCCCTCACTGATGTTCACATTTTTATCGGAAATGATGCGGCAGACGCGGGCATTTTTGCCTACCTTGGTCTTCTGCATCAAGATCGCATCCTCTACCACAGCGCCCTCTTCCACCGTAACGCCGCGGAACAGCACCGAATTGCGCACGGTACCCTTGATGGTGCAACCGTCTGCGATCAGGCTGTTTTCCACCTTGGCATTAAAATCATAGAAGGTGGGGACCGAGTCTTTCACCTTGGTATAGATCGGACGCGCGGGATTGAACAGTTCTTTTTTCAGGCTCGGATTTAGCATATCCATGGAAGCGTTATAATAATCCTCCACTTTCCGCAGGATACGGGCATACTCATTGTGAAGATAGCCGTAAACCTTGCCGCCGTCCAAGTTCTTCTGAATCAATTCCCTATTCATATTAGTATAATCGTTATCGTCGGCTTCGTCAAGGAATTTCAGCAAATCTTTTTTATACATTACATATGCACCGATGGCATAAGTATGAGGCTCTTGGGATTCTTCATGGAGATAAGCGATGCTTTCGATCACGCCCTTTTCATTGGGCTCCACGATCATCTCCCCTGCACCCGCCGTAATGTTGCTGTAGGCAATGGTGATATACGCATCATTCTTCACATGGGCCTCCATCATGGCGCCCAGATCAATATTGGCAACGGTACCGCCGAAGGTCATCACCACCAACTCATGGTGACCGTCTTTAATATAGCCCTTCACTGCCCGCAGTGCATCCAAACGGCCTCTTGCCATAATGATATGGTTTTCGGGACGGGAAAGAGGGGTAAGCATGGTAATACCGCCGTGGCGACGGTGGAGATCCCACTCTGCGCCGCTGTCCAGATGGTGGACCAAGGAACCGAAATTCTCCTTGGTGATAATGCCCACATCGGTAATGCCTGCATTCACCATATCGGAGAGGGTAAAGTCGATCAGGCGGAAACGGCCCGCATAAGGAACCGATGCCGGCGTACGGACACGGGTCAGTTCAGTCTTCTGATCCTTTTCCGAGTAATAGTGGTCACAAAAAATAATTCCAAGTGCGTTCATAATTATTGCTCCTCCTTTCCGGTGTTGGGGGCGATCATTTCTTTGGGCAGAACCACCTGACCCGCTTTCACAACGGCGCCGGAGCCTACCACGGCAATGCCCCACTCGCCATCATAATTTTCGGGTTCGGCACCGATCACGGCACCGTCTTCGATCACCGCATCGGCGGCAATGATGGCATATTTGATGGTGCAGTTCTTACCGATCACGGCATCCTGCATCACCACCGCAGAATTGAGGGTGGTTCCCTCATCAATACTCACACCGGAGAAGAGCACGCTGTACCAAAGGTCACACCCTACCAGCGAGCAGTTTTCGGTGATCATCGATTCCCCGATCTTCACATCCTTGCCGATGAATTGCGGCATCAGGTTATGATCGTGGCGGGCATAGATCCGCCAATCGGGATCGGAAAGGTTCAGGGGGATCTTGGGATTGAGCAGGTCCATATTGGCCTCCCAAAGGCTTTCGATGGTACCCACATCCTTCCAATAGCCCTCAAAGGGATAAGCAAACATCCGCTCCCCTGCATTCAGCATCTTGGGCAGAACATCCTTACCGAAGTCCTTGGAGCTGTTGGGATCCTTTTCATCCTCGATCAGGTAATGGCGCAGCTTTTCCCAAGTAAAGATATAAATACCCATGGAAGCACGGTCGGACTTGGGATGCGCAGGCTTCTCTTCAAACTCATAGATGCAATCATCGTCATACGCATTGATGATACCGAAGCGGCTTGCCTCTTCAATGGGCACCTGCAGGGTGGCGATGGTGGCATCGGCTTTTTTCTCTTTATGGAAGTCCAGCATCTTGCTGTAGTCCATCTTATAGACATGGTCGCCGGACAGGATCAGCACATACTCGGGCTGATACTTCTCAATAAACTCAATATTTTGATAGATGGCATTGGCGGTACCCGCATACCACTCACCGGTGGAGCCGGAGACATAAGGCGGAAGAATATGTACGCCACCGTTGGTGCGATGGAGATCCCAAGGCTGACCGCTTCCAATATAGGAGTGCAGCTCCAAGGGTCTGTATTGAGTAAGCACACCCACCGTATCGATGCCCGAATTGGTGCAGTTGGACAGCGGAAAATCAATAATGCGATATTTTCCGCCGAAGGGAACGGCAGGCTTTGCCATTTCCTGTGTCAGTACATAAAGGCGGCTCCCCTGTCCGCCCGCCAGCAACATTGCCAGCATTTCTTTTCTCTTCATAATGTTCTCCTCTCTTCTCGGCAATTTGATTTGAAATTATTATTTTTTGCGCTTCGGTTCCATTTTCAAATACTACTTATTAATATTATAACGCAGAAAAGGCAAAAATAAATAAAGAATTTGGCGAAACGGACAAAATCCATTATTTGCATAAATTTGCAAAGCCTTTTTTGTATAATTTGAACAAAAATTAGTGCACCAAAATATGAAAATTGTAATTTTCACTAAAGACACTTCAGGTTCCCTCTTGACAAATCAATAAAAAATGGTATTGTTAATGTATGATCATATTTAATAGCAGAGAAATTGAATATAAGCGTCCTTTCGGTGCCGTGCGAGCCGAGGAGCCTCTCTTCCTTCGGGTGGTTTTGCTGAATGAGCCGCCCTGTCGCGAGATCCGCGCCGTTTTTCGCTATGAAGAGGGGCCGGTAGAGACCGCCCTTTTGAAAAAACAGGCAGATGGAATCACCTTTGAGGGAACCGTCTGCCTTTCTGCGGTGGGCTTGTGCTTTTACCGCTTTGAAGCATTTAAAGAAGACGGCGGTATGATCTTTATCGGCACCGCCGATGGGGTGCGCGCCACCGCAGGCGATTGGCTGCCCGAGTGGCGGCTGACCGTCTACCGTAAGGATTTTGAGACGCCCAAAGCATTGGCGGGCGGCATTTGGTATCAGATCTTTCCCGACCGCTTTGCCAAAAAAGAAGGGCTTCCCATCGGAGAGATCAGAGGAAAACGGATCTACCACGAAAGATGGAACGAGCGCCCCTTATTCACCCAAGACCGCCCCGATTTTGCAGGCAATGACTTTTTCGGCGGCAATTTAGAGGGCATTCGGGAAAAGCTCCCCTATCTCAAAGATTTGGGGGTGGATCTCCTTTATCTCAACCCCATTTTTGAAAGCGGTGAAAACCATCGGTACAGCACCGCAGACTATGAAAAGATCGACCCCCTTTTGGGTACCAAAGAAGATTTTCGTGCCCTTTGCCGTGATGCCGAAGAAATGGACATCCGCATTGTGTTGGACGGGGTATTTTCCCATACCGGCGCCAACAGCCGCTACTTTAACAAAGAGGGGCTTTACGAAGATCTGGGTGCTTATCAAAGCCCCGAATCTCCCTACTATCATTGGTATGATTTTGACTCCTTCCCCGACCGTTACGATTGCTGGTGGGGCTTTGAGACCCTTCCTTGCGTCAATGAGCTTTCTCCCGATTTTATGAACTATATCAACGGCGAAACGGGCATTGCCCGCCGTTGGATGGAGCAAGGGGCATACGGCTGGCGGCTGGACGTGGCAGACGAACTGCCCGACGGTTTTTTGGAAGCCTTCCGCACCCGTGTAAAAACCACCGATCCCGACAGTATCATCATTGGAGAGGTTTGGGAAAACGCAGTGGAAAAGGTCAGCTACGGTGCCCGCCGCAAATTCCTTTTGGGTGCCCAGTGCGACACGGTAATGAACTATCCTTGGCTCCACGCAGTCTGCAACCTGCTGAAAAGCGGCAATACCGCCCGCTTTTACGAAGATATCATGGAACTTTTGGAAAGTTATCCACCCCCTGCCATGCAGTGCCTGATGAATATCCTTTCCACCCACGATACCCCGCGGTTTATCAACCGCCTGATCGCCGATACCATTCCGCCCCGCGCCTTTCAGGCAGATAACTACCTCTCCCCCACTCAGCGGGAGCGTGGTCTTTTCATGATGCGGCGGGCGGCGATTTTGCAATTCTCTCTGCCCGGCATCCCCTGCATCTTTTACGGAGACGAGGTGGGGATGGAGGGCTACGGCGACCCCTACTGCCGCGGTACCTATCCTTGGGGCGGCGGCGAGCAAGACCTATTAAGGTTCTACCAAAAGTTAGGTGCAGTGCGCCAAGCATATCGGGAAGCCTTCAGCGGAAATTGTGTCTTTCGGTCCTATACCCATAAGCATTTGATTATGGATCGGGGCAATACCGTCCGCCTTGCCATGAACTTTTCCGATTCCGCCATGGAGGTAGACGGAGAACCCCTGCTGACCGAAAACTATGACCACGGCTTCCTTGCTCCCGGCGGCTTCGGTTGGTTCCGTATTAACGTTTCCAACCTGTAAACTCAACTTTCCGAGCAGTAAACAATGGTTGACAATAATGGATAAATAAGGTATACTATAATGTGCCTTTAATATTATTATTTACGGAGGGAAAGACAAATGTTTAAGAAAAACAATGTTACTACCTTGATCATGGATCAGATCAAGGATGTGGAAGGATGCCTGTTCAATTTTGAAAACTTCATCCGTGCCGCAGCAACCACCGAGACCACCAAAGAGACCTTGAAATCTTTGGCAGGCGGCGTGTTCCAGATGGAGGGTGCCGCAGACCGTTCTTTGGCTGTGATGATCGATTCTTTGAGCACCGGCTCTATGCTTCCCGCTACCAAGGAAGATCTGATCTCTGTGGCCACCAGCTGCGACCGCATCGCCAATAAATGTGAGCACATCGCGATGATGATGACCGTTCAGAACTTCCGTATTCCCGAAAAATATACCGACGATGTGAAGAAGATTATGGAAATCACTCACGAAGAGTTCGAGATCCTTGAGAAATCCATCCGTCGCCTCTTCGATAAGTTCGGTGAACTGCTGAAGGATCACAGCATCCTTTACGAGATCCGCGAGAAAGAGTCCGAAGTAGATAAGATCGAGCAGAAGCTGTATGAAGACATCTTCTCTTTGGATCTGGACCTTGCTCACCAGACCCAGATCGCTCAGTTTGTGGAGCTGATCTGCGACCTTTCCGACATTATCGAAAACATTGCCGATAAGATCCAGATCATGCTGATCACCAGAAAGGCATAAGGGCGGTAGAGGACAATGATATATTTATTACTTGCTGCCGGCGTCTTTATGGGCTGGTCTTTGGGCACCAATGATGCGGCCAACGCATTTGGTACAGCTGTTGCTACCCGCGTAGTAAAGTACCGCACCGCCGTCACCATTATTGCCATTATGGTCATCGTCGGTTCTTTGACCGGCGGTGCCAACAATATTAATAAGCTGGCAGAGCTTTCTGCCAACAATGCAGTGACCTCCACCGTGGAACAGGTGGAGGCTGCCGTTGAAGGCGGTACTTTGGACGATATGAGACTGAAGAGTGCTTTGAAGGCATTCATCATCTTTGCCAGCGCCGCCGTTACCGTGTTCATTATGAGTACCCTGAAATTCCCCGTTTCCGCCAACCAATCCATTGTGGGCGGCGTCATCGGCTGGGGTCTCTGCCACGCGGATTACAGTGATCCCGTGATCCTCAAATCCAACCTGACCGAATTGCTGGAGTTCGCCTCCACTTGGTTGCTTTGCCCCTTGGGTGCGGCGATCATCTCCTTTATTCTGGTCTTCTTTGTCCACCGTTTCATCGAGAAGCGGCTGACCACCTTGGCAAGCTACGATAAGATCATCAAAGTGGGCTATATCGTGGCAGGCGCCATCGCTTCCTACAGTATCGGTCTGAACAGCTCCGCCAGCGTGACCGCCTTCTATTATGACCTCACCGGTCAGGGCGCAAACCTGCTGACCAGCGCACAGGTTGCCGCTTTTATCGGCGGTGTGGCCATCGCTTTGGGCGTGCTCACCTATTCCAAAAAGGTTATGATGACCGTCGGAAGCAGTATCGCAGAGATCACCCAGATCGAAGGCTTTGTGGTTATCATTGCCATGTCCCTCACCATCATCCTGATGGGTAAGTGGATGGGAATCCCCGTTTCCACCTCTCAGGCTGTGGTTGGTGCCGTTGTCGGTGCCGGCTTGGTGCGCGGTGTGAAGAATGTGCACTTCGGCGTGTTTAAGAACATCGCCATTGCTTGGGTCAGCTCTCCTGTTTCCGCAGGTCTTGTGACCTACCTGATCGCGTTGATCACCAAAGGCTATTTCGGCGCTTAATTTCATACATAAAAATGCTCGCGGGTTTTTACACGCGAGCATTTTTTATTTAAATTGCCACATTAAAAGCTTTGCCAAGGGCGGTACCAAAAGCAACTGCAGGAGAATGCCCAAAAAGGCATCTGCAAAGCCGCCCGTCAAAAAGGCGATAAAGGGAAAGGCTTTGCCGCCAATTCCCAAAAGAAGAGCCTTAACCGCGCCCCAAACAATCCTTCCCGCCACCATTGCGGTGATCAAAGAACCGTAAAGACGCAGTACCTGATGCCCCCGCAGCTTGCAATAAACCAGACCGATCACAAATCCATAGGTCGCCAGTTCAAAGGCCATCCAGACCGCAGAGGGGTATAACGGCGGCATTCCAAACAGCAACGAGCGGAAAAAGGGAAGAATAAACCCCACCGTCAAACCGAAGGGCGCCCCGCAGACCAATCCGCAAAGCATCACCGGCAGGTGCATGGGCAATAAGGTATCCCCGATCTCCTTAATTTGGGCGGTCAGGAGCGGCAGTACCGTGCCCAACGCCAAAAAGAGTGCCGAAAGGATCCACTTTTTCAGCGGCTGTTGATTGCGCTCACTCATTTTTCAGCACCTCAACCATTCCCGCCAAGGGTACCTCCACGGTCATAAGCTCTTCCGAAACGGTACCCGCTCTTAAAAGCTCGCCCATACAGTCGACCACTCGATAGGCGCATCCCTTTGCCCCTTTCAGCAGCAGAAAATCCTGCTTGGTGCCGTTGACTGCCACCAGCCGTTTATAGCCCTCCGCCAAGATCAGCGGATCGGTATAGGCGGTGGTGATCGCTTCTCCCTCTTTGGCGGCGGTCACCTGCGCGCAAAGGCACTCAGGCGCGGAAACACGTAAGGCACCGTCCAGCAAAATCCCGCGGTTTTGGCGCCAAAAGCGCAGATAAAAGGCAAGCATCTTCCGATGATCTTCCCTCAAATGGGCGATCTTCATGGAGATCTGCGGCACCCCATAGAGCACGCTGACCATCTGCAAAGCAGCGCATTCCACCCGCTCCTCCGGATGCCACATCAGCATATCGGAATGCACAGGGGTGGTGCCGGAGGTCATCCGCAGG
This sequence comes from Eubacteriales bacterium, assembly GCA_045539135.1. Lineage (GTDB taxonomy): Bacteria > Bacillota > Clostridia > Oscillospirales > QAKW01 > QAKW01. The sequence continues at coordinate 22,478 of JAZQET010000028.1, forward strand.
CGGATCACCTCTTCCCGATTGATGATGGGATCATTGGGGCAATCCCGCACCCGCAGCATATTGCCGTATTTTCGGATGGCGGGTCCCACATAGGTTTGGCGGAACTCGATCATAATATCCTTTTTGATCCCTCGCAGGGTGGTCAAAATATCGGTCATCAGGCGGTCGATGGCATCCTCCAAGGAAGCATAATCCCTGCGGGGATCCTCCTCCAAGGATTTTCCCGCCAAGCGGAAGGAATCGATGAAATCCAATTTCAAGCCGTCCAGATCCCACTTTTGCACAGCATCGGCATAAATGCCGATCAGAAAGTCCCGCACCTCTTGATAGCGGGGATCCAAGGCAAAATAATCCTTGCGATTGCCCGTTTGATCTAAGAGCATATCCTGAAAGCGGGCAAAATTCTTACTGCGGATCCCCATAAAGGGCACCGAATACCAAAGCATCGCCTTCATTCCGATGGTATGAAGCTCACGGATAAACGCGGCCATATCGGGAATCTTCCCTGTGGCAAGCTCCCAATCGCCGCAGTAGGCATAGCCGCGGTTATTATCGTCGGTTTGCCAACCGTCGTCGATGATCACCGTATCCATCCCCATAGCCTTGGAAAGGCGGCATTCTTTCAAAATGTCTGCGGGATCCAACTGCTGATGATAACTGTACCAAAGAGAGTTCATAGGCAAGCGGGCGTGCTCAGGCACCTCTGCAGGGGGATACCCGCAATCAGTCTCCCACCATTGGGCGGCATCCTGCAGACTCTCATAAAAAGCAACATCCCGCCGATCGATGCGGATCACCGCGGAATATGCGGTGCGGAGGGCGGTGGGAACGGTGAAAAATTCCACCTTCCATTCCAAGCAGGCGGTCTCTTCCGAAACGCCCACTCCGATGGTGATGGGCGTCACCCCATCGGAAACCGCCACCGTGACCCGATTGCGGTCTCTTGCCGAAAAGACGCCCTCCAACGGCATACAGTAGGCAAGGCGGGATTCGATCTTATTTTTGCGCCAGTTGGGCGCCAAAAACTTCGGAGCGGCAAAGGTGGGCTTCCAAACCGAATAGCAATCCATGCAAGGCTCTTGCCACTTTACAGAAAAGCAGGCGGGCACCTCTGCTTGCGGCAGTTGCATCTCCACCCTCCAATAGGTTATTCCGTTTTCTTCCGATAGGGGGAGAACGCAGAGCTTCGCCCCGCTGTTTCCTCCGCTGATGGAAAGTTGCATCTTTTTGCCCTCCTGCACATTTTTTACCATCATACCACAGTTTTATAGCAAAATCAATCGGTAATAATTCTTGCAAATCAGGGGGTCATACTATATAATAAAGGTGTATGAGTCTTTCGGAGGTTATGTCAGGAATGAATAAACGCGTAGTTTTGATCGGATTTTATAATGAAAAAGCCTTGGGCGTGCGCTATCTTGCCAATGCGCTGACCGTGGCAGGCTATGAACCCACCGTGGTCTTTTTCAAGCGGTTCAACAGTGCCGTTCCCGAGCCTGCCACCGAGCAGGAGGTAAACCTGTTGCGGGATCTGATCCGCAAAGTGGACCCCCTCTTTATCGGGATGAGCGTGATGAGTTCCCTCTACCTCACCGAAAGCGGCAAGGTTGCCCAAATGATCAAAGAAAACTTCACCGTTCCTTGCGTTTGGGGCGGTGTGTTTGCCACCTTGGAGACCGAGCGCTCCCTGCGGACCCCCGGTTGCGATATGGTACTGCGGGGCGAGGGCGAGATCAATATTGTGAAGCTTGCCAACGCCTTGGAGCAGGGCGAGGATTGGCACGGGATCGACGCCATTGCCTATCTGGACCAAGAGGGCAACTATGTTGCCAACGATATCGGCGCCTTTCAGCAGGATATTGATGTCTACGGCTATCCCTGCATCGGCGGTGATAATATGTATTGCATCACCGATGATAAGATCATCGAAGGCGACCCTCAACTGCGCGCCTTCTCCTATGAGCTTTCCGCCTCCCGCGGATGTCCCTTTATGTGCTCCTATTGCAGTGCCGTCAACCTCAAGCGGGTCTATCAGGGCAAGGGCGGCAAGTATGTCCGCTTCCGCAGTGTGGATAGCGTGATGGCAGAGCTGAACGCGGCGAAAAAGCGTATCCCCCGCCTGCGGGTGGTGCATTTTTGGGACGAAGTATTCTCCACCGAAGACGGTTGGGTAGAGGAATTTGCCCGCCGCTATAAAGAAGAGATCGGCATCCCCTTCCGTATTTGGGGGCACCCCTTAATGGTCAATGAGCACATTATGACCCTGCTGGTGGATGCAGGACTGCATCAGGTGGTTATGGGCATCCAAAGCGGCTCCCCCTATGTGCGTAAGGAGATCTTCCACCGTAATGAGACCCAAGAACAGATCATCAATGCCAGCCGCATTCTGCAAAAATGCAAGGTGCCTGTGATCTATTATGACCTGATGATCTGCCACCCCTTTGAAAAGGTGGAGCACCTGAAGGAGACCTTTGAGCTTTGCTTGCAGTTGGAGCCTACCTTCCATTTAAGCATCCACGGGCTGAACTTCCTGCCCGCCACCGATATTGTGCAGATGGCCATTGATCAGGGGATCTATACCCGCGAAGAGATGGACTCTATGATGTTCAGCTCCCTGCAGGAGCAATACGACCGCTACTGGGGTCCCCGCGCCAGCTCTTTCACCGATGCCAGCAGCCTTAACACTTGGCCCGATCTGATCTTCCTCACCCAGTTCCCCGCCATCCGCGATGAGGTGATTGCCTTGGCAAAGGACGCAGAGGGCAATGCCGAGAAGATCATCGCCCTTAAAAAGAAAATGAACCGTCGCAAAAAGCTGGAAAGCCTTTGGGATAAAGCCAAACTGGTTCTGAAAATTTCAAAATAACAAAAAACCGAACCTTTTTCAAAGGTTCGGTTTTTTACACCCCATTTTTAGGGGCTCGAAAAAATTGTTTGAAACCTTCAAACCGAGCCGCCGCCAAAGGCGGTGGGATACCCGAAGGCGTTCAGGGGTCCCCACAAAACCGTGCGTTTTGTGGGGTTGAGGAAAAAGAATGGGCAAAAGCGGATGTTTCTCATCCTTGAGAAACGGAGCGACATGCCCGTTTTTTTGACGAACGCCGAGTGGCGAGGTTTGGAGGTAGCAAAGGGCATTTTATAGGAGAAAATATCGATTTTTCGATATTTTCTGTCCTTATTCTTGTTTTTAGCAGTCACTTTGTAAAAAAGTCTTGTTATTTCCCGCCCTTTGCGGTTCAGACTATTTTTACAGCCCCTTTTTTCTTCAGCACAATGGCGCAACGATTGGGCAGATAGCAAGGGAATCCGATCCAATCGGCAGGGGTGGTCTCCGCCTGATATTCTGCAGAGGTATCCACGCGGGAGAAGCCGCCGAAGGTACTGCTGTCGGTGGTGAGCACCACCTGATAGGTACCCTTCTCTCCCACCGGCACAAAGTAGCCCTCAAAGGACTTGGTGGGGTGGAAATTAAAGATAAACACCGTATCGCCCTTGGTATAGATCAGGATCTTGTCCTCCTGATGGATCCAGCGATTTTCCGCAGGGATCGCCAAAAGACCGTCTTCCTTTAAGAGGCGGATCATGGCTTGGTCAAAGGCGTTCAACTGCCCATAGCGCAGGTTGGGATCATCCACCAAGCTCCACTGCCGACGGCAATAATGGTAGCTCCAACCGTTGCCCTCGCGGGGGAAATCGATCCATTCGGGATGACCGAATTCATTGCCCATAAAATTCAGGTACCCTTCCCCTGCCAAGGACGCGGTCACCAAGCGAATCATCTTATGGAGCGCGATGCCCCGATCAATGATCAGGCTTTGGCTCTCTTTGCTCATTCCTGTATACATCTCCGCATCGCACAGGCGGAACATCAAAGTCTTATCCCCCACCAACGCCTGATCGTGGGACTCGCTGTACCCGATATTCTTCTCCTGGGGACGGCGGGCATTCAGCTCATACCAAAGCTTGCCCATATCCCACTCATCGTCGCCGCATTCCTTCAGGGTCTTGATCCAAAGATCGGGAACGCCCATGGAAAGCCGATAATCAAAACCGATGCCGCCCGCCTCGATGGAAATGCACATCCCCGGCATCCCGGACATATCCTCCGCCACCGTCAGGGCATTGGGGTTGAGCTCGTGGATCAGTTGGTTGGCCAACTGCAGATAGGTGACTGCCTCGGTATCGGTATTCATGGAGAAATACATCTCATAATTGGTAAAGGCACTGCCCAGCCCGTGATCGTGGTAGAGCATGGAGGTCACCCCGTCAAAGCGGAACCCGTCGAAATGAAAAACCTCCATCCAATACTTCAGGTTGGAAAGCAGGAAATGTAACACTTCATTTTTGCCGTAGTTAAACAGCTTAGTGCCCCAAGCACTGTGGTTTCCCTTCTCCCCTTCGTGGAAGAATTGATAAACCGTGCCGTCAAATTCGTTGAGACCCTCGTTGGTATTCTTCACCGCATGGGAATGCACCACATCCAAAAGCACGGTGATCCCCATTTCGTGGGCGGTGTTGATCAGTTCCTTAAGGTCACGGCTGCTGCCAAACCGCGAGGAGGGGGCAAAGAAATTGGAGACCTGATAGCCAAAGGAGCCGTAATAAGGATGCTCCATAATAGCCATGATCTGAATGGTGTTATAACCCGCCTTCTGAATGCGGGGCAGAATATGTTCGGTAAACTCCCGATAACTGCCCACCGCGCCTTTTTCCTGCGCCATTCCGATATGGCACTCATAAATAAAGGGGGTCTTGGCGGGCACAAACTCCTTGTCCGTCCAAGGATACTCCTCCAAAGGCTCCTCCACCTCAGCGCACCATAAATAGGTCACAGGATCCTGCACCACGCGGGTGGCATAAAGGGGAATGCGGCGCAGATGCTCACCGTTGTGCACCACGATCGCCTGCACCTTTTGACCCGCCCGCAGGGCATCCTTTCCCTTAAGGTGCACCTCAAAAACGCCGTTCTCCAACCGCTCCATGGGACAGCTTAAGGGATCCCAACCGTTGAAATCGCCGGTCAGGAACATTCCCTCCGCCGCAGGTGCCCACTCACGGTAGACCCAACCGCCGCGGGTGCGGTGGAAGCCGAAATAATGGTGACCGTTGGCAAATTTGGAAAGCTTCCTGCCGCGGCCCAATAATTCTTTCTTTTTCTGCAAAAACAGATTTTTGCGTAAATCAATGTCCTTTTCAAAGGGGGCTAAATACGGGTCGATCTTCAAAATGCTCTTTTGGATCTGCTTGCTCATTGCAATCCCTCCCTTATCTATCTTTATTATAACAAATCTGTTTGCGAAATAGCAATAAAAATAACGAAGTTTCAGAAAATTCACACATTTCTCAAAAAATTATGCTATACTTAAATCAATCTCATGAAAGGGAGGGATACCGTGAAAAGAACCCATCCTCTTTGGAGCCTGCTTTTCGGCTTCATTCTAACTGCGTTCACCGCTTATCTTTTGCTGGATACCTTTGTGATCACCCGTGTATACAGTACCGCCCCCGAAAAAGAAGAGCAAGTCTCCCAAACGGTGGAGGTGGTCTCCGCCGATACCTCCTATCGGGATGCCAACATCTCCATTGAGATCACCGAATATCGGGTGGAGGATACCTCGGTCTATCTGGCGGATGTGAAAGTCTCCTCCCATGAATATCTGAAAACCGCCTTGGCAAACGATTCCTACGGGCGCAACATCACCCAAAAAACCTCGGAAATGGCAGAGGAAAACGGCGCCATTCTGGCCATCAACGGCGATTATTACGGTGCCCGCCAAAAGGGCTATGTGCTTCGCAACGGCACCCTCTACCGCAAAAAAGCAAACGGCAAGCAGGAGGATCTTGTGATCTATGATGACGGCACCTTTGCGGTGATCAAGGAAAACGAAGTCTCCGCCAAGCAACTGGAGGAATTCGGTGCCGAGCAGATCCTTTCCTTCGGTCCCGCCTTGATTTTAGATGGGAAGATCGCCGTCTCCCCCGGCGACGAGGTGGGCAAGGCCATGGCCGATAACCCCCGCACCGCCATCGGCTTTGTGGAAGACTGCCATTACCTTTTGGTGGTCTCCGACGGCAGAACCGCCCAAAGCAAAGGGCTCACCCTCTATGAGCTGGCAGAATTTATGCAATCGGCAGGAGCAGAGCTTGCCTATAATTTAGACGGCGGCGGCTCCTCCACCATGTATTTTAATGGGGAGATCATCAACTTCCCCACCACCAACAACAGTATCTTCAACGAAAGGAGCGTCAGCGACATTGTGTACATCGGATATTGATCAAACCCCCAACCGCTACGGAACAACCGCCCTCACCTACCTGCTGGTGGCTGTGTTCTGCGCTCTGTTCGGCGCTGTCTATGAGGTGTTCAGCCATCAGGTCTATTCCTTTTATATGATCTATGCCTTCGCCTTTCCCTTGGTGCTGGGCGCCCTGCCCTTTCTGCTGTTGAACCTGTCAAAAACACCGCCCGCCCTCGGCGCGCTCCCCCGCTCCCTTTACCACTACGGCATCGCCACCCTAACGGTGGGAAGCCTCGTCTGCGGCGTTCTGGAGATCTACGGCACCACCCACTTCCTAACCCCGCTCTATTGGATCGCAGGGCTCGCCCTCCTCGCCGCCGCCCTCCTTCTGCAACTGCTGAAAAAAGAATCACGGAGATGATCGACTTGCAATTTTTATGGTTCCTGCTTGGAGGGATCGGTCTGCTGACCGCCCTCGTCCTATTGGCCGCCTATATCTGCTTCCGTATGGCATTTTATGCCAAGCGCACCCCTGTTCCCGCAGATACCGTCCCCACCCCCGACGGTGTCATCTATGACCCCTATCGGGAAAATATGGTGCGCTGGATCAAGGAAGCAAGAGCGTTGCCCCAAGAGGAGATGACCGTCACCTCCTTCGATGGGCTGACCCTCAAGGGCATCTATTACGAATATGCCCCCGATGCCCCCATTGAACTGATGTTCCACGGCTACCGCGGCACCGCGGAGCGGGATCTTTCCGGCGGGGTGCAACGGTGCTTCAAGCTGGGCAGAAGCGCCTTGATCGTGGATCAGCGTTGCAGCGGAAAAAGCGACGGTAAGGTGATCACCTTCGGCATTAACGAACACAAAGACTGCCTCACTTGGGTGGACTTTATGATCAACCGCTTCGGCCCTGATGTAAAGATCATCCTCACAGGCATCTCGATGGGCGCCGCCACCGTTATGATGGCGGCAGGCTGCCCGCTCCCTAAAAATGTCATCGGCGTTTTGGCAGACTGCGGCTATAACAGCCCGCGGGATATCATCAAAACCGTCATCCGCAAAATGGGGCTTCCCCCCGCCTTGTGCTACCCCTTTGTGCGGCTGGGCGCCAAACTGTTCGGGCACTTCGATCTGGAAGAGACCTCCCCTCAGCAAGCCCTGAAACACAGCACCGTGCCGGTGATTTTCTTCCACGGCGACAGCGACGATTTCGTCCCCTGCGCAATGAGCCGCATCAACTATGAGGCTTGCGCCTCCAAAAAGAAGCTGGTCATCATCTCCGGCGCAGGCCACGGACTCAGCTATCCCGTGGATCCCGAATTGTATCTCGCCTCCCTCAAAGAGTTCTTCGGCGCCGAAGCCACCTGCACGGCAACCAAAAAATGATCCTAAAACCAATAAACCACCTGCGCGGCGTTTGCCGCGCGGGTGGTTTGTTTCAAGACAAGACTTTATATTCAAGCGCCGAACCGCCCTCTTGTGTTCTGCGTTTTTCTAATTGTTCGGCTTTATTTCATTTTCCAGTTCGAACCATTTTTTATTATAAGCAACAATGTTTTTTAGTTTACCAATACTAACTAAATAGAATTCATCGTTTAATGCAGTGCAACGATAAACTTCATGATCCTCCATTGCATTCATTGAAGACCAACGGTAATTCATACCGGAAGGAATTGCATACTTTTCGTTTTTAGAAGCGAATCTTAATCTGTATGGCTTGCTGTAGCTCCAAAGAGTAGAAAACTGTCTTGGCATTTTTTTAACGACCCAATTTGATGTAATTTCAAATTTGCCTTTTGAAACGGAGTTCAAACCGATAATGATTATTGTAACCTCATAAAGAACGGAAAATAAGCAGATAATACCATATACAATCAAAATAATGGTTTTAAGAGATTCATATGAAAGAACGAAGGGATATAACGAAAGTAAAAAGATAGGATACCCAATCGGCAGAAGAAAAATGATTGAGAAAACCAGCCTCTTTATGTTATCTTTAAAATAATTGCGCAAATCAGTTTTAATGTTTTCTCTTTTGACAATTTCTTTTTCCACTTAAACACCTTTCTTTTATGACAAGCATAAAGACACCGAACCGTTCCCTGTCTTTACAAATCAACTTAGTTCTCCTCTTTCAATATGAAGAACTCTGTGCTGTAAACATTCATCGGCACTTTTCGTTTTCCAATCAACACCACATAAAAATCTTCACCGACTTTTGCGCGGTCATAGATTCCTTTTCCTGTCATAAAAAAATTCTTTGAGAACTTATAATTTTCTCGTATGAAGAGCGTAAATTTTCCGTAGACTGCAAAATACAGGTGATATATGCGTTTGTTTCGGTGGGGGAAAAGAGCGTAACCGACATCCATTATATCAAAAGGGTTCGGGGCAATTTTTTTGGATGTGAGTCGATCTTTTTTTATAAAAAAATCTCCTCGTTTTATTTTATGAATGTAGATCAATCGGCGAAAGATCGCGATAGGGGCCGCTCCAAAGCCGGTTAAAAACGCTGCTGCAAAGAATAAAGTGAATCCAATCGGTGCATGAGCCATAAATGAAACAAAACAAAAAATTAAAACAGGGATCGCCATAATGGCTGTTTTCATAAAAAGCCGACGAATATCGCAAGTATAATGCCATCTTAAATCCTGCTGTATCGTAGTTTTATTGATAATTTCTTTTTCCACTTGAACCCCTTCCTTCCATACTAAGCATAAAGACACCGAACCGTTCTCTGTCTTTACAAATCAACTTAGTTCTCCTCTTTCAATCTGAAAAACTCTGTGCTGTAAACATTCATCGGCACTTTTCGTTTCCCAATCAACACCACATAAAAATCCTCACCGACTTTTGCTCGATTATAAACTCCGTCGTCGGTCATAGAAAAGGTTGGAGAAAAACGATAATAATTCCCATGAAGAAGTGAAAACTCCCCATATCTGGCAAATCGCAATCGATGACCGCGGGCGCTCAAAGAGGACAGCAAAAGACCGGACTTTATTTCATATCTTCCCCATGGATCTCCCTTGGGTTTTTCAGCAAGGGAATCAATTTCCACCTTGAAATTCCCTTTTTTCATTTTTGAGATATAGATCCATCGGCTAATAATACCTATAAATATCACGCTGTATATAAAGAAGTATAAGAATGCTGCAACCCAAAGGAGCAGCGATTCTGTTTTAAAAAGTCCCATTAAGCAGAGAAAAACAAAGGTAAGAGTGGTTACTGCAAGGGAAAGAAAAAGTTGAACAAAATCTTTTCGATAATTCCATATTATATCTTCGGCAATAATTCTATTGTTAATGATTTCTTTTTCCACTTGAACACCTTCTTTTCATAACAAGCATAAAACACCGAACCGTTCCCTGTCTTTACATCTTTATGGGAGCTTGAAAAATGATTTCTTCATTCTTTTTATCAAAGACCTTGAAAATTTGCTTTCCGTTTTTATCGACTTCAATTTTTTGATCAATTTTTCTATATTTCGCCAACTCTTTGGTTTTTATTCGTTCAATATCTTTGAACAAAATATAATAAATACCTTTTTCTTTATGATAACAATATTTTTTCAGTTTGTTCGTTAATGCGGCTTGTATCCTGACATCTTTATACGACCGCTTTGGTTTCCGGCAATCATCATTTGTTTGTCCCACTTTAGGATTGAAGATTTTTCTTTTTGAAGAAGAAATAGAACCATATCGTTTAGCTTCCCATTTTGGATTTTCTTGCATATATTTCTTTTGTGCCCGAAAGTTTATGGATACTGCCGTCTTTGATGGAATGATATAAAAGAATAAAGTAATGCCTGCAAGCGCGTACATCTGCCCCATAGCAATTTTCCCATTCAAATACCACTGATTCTCAAAAACCACCCATAACCATATTAAAGCAATGACCACGATAAAATGAGTAAGCATTTGCTGATAAAAGGCAATATTTATCATTCCTTGATGACGATCTTTACAAATAAGAAAGTGTCTGATAAAGGATTTTGGTTTTATACACTTTAATGGGGTCCCCGGAAACCAATAACCTCTATATTCTTTGTCACTATGATAGGTGTGCTCATACATATTCCATATTGCGATAGCCGTCAGTAAGCAAAGAGCTAAATAGTATTTCATTCATTCTCCTTATACATTTTGAAAAAAATCAGGAAATCAAGGTACTTTGATTGAAATTCCAAGAAGGTAAAGTCTATAATTTTGCGCGTCCCTTTATATGATAAGTATACTCCTTTGAGAGGGCGAAGTCAATAAATGTAAAAAACAGCGGCGTTCATCTGAGCGCCGCTGAAACTTATGTTTTTTGAAAATAGAGAGAGGATTCACACAAGAGACTCGTCTTCATGTGTTGTATTCTTAACCGCCGGCTGTTTCTTCCCAAAGATATGACTCAATTGCAATACCATCTTCATCAAAATTTATCGTATATAAAAAAGGATATTTACGATAATCCGGAGCTCGTTCGCTCGGAGCCACAAGATATTCTGCCCTCCTTAAAACGAGATCTTGATTGTTTGCGTCTTTGGGATCGTATGAATGATAAATTCCATTTTCATAATAATAGTTGTCGTAAAACTCTCCGTATACATTTTGAATTTCTTCGGCTGTGTGCCCAATAATCAAAATCTTTTCGTATGGATCGGTTACTTTGGTGGTATTCGATGGGTACATAAGCTCCAAGGCAGCCACAAATATTAAAAATAAACATATAATTGTTCTTAAAAATAAACATATAATTGTTCCTATAGCGATTAAAATGATTTTTAATGCTTTTTTCATATTGGCCCTCCACATAAATTATATATTTATGATAACATTCCGAAAAAATAATGTCAACAAAAAGACATGGGACGAAAGACGCAGAACCGTTCCCTGTCTTTATCAAAACTCGAAACGTTCGTGCAAAACCACTTCAAAAGCTGATCCTAATGCTTTTACTAATTTCTTGTGAAGTATAACTGTTTTTTGATGAAAAAGCTCTTTTTGATCTTTGGTCCAAACGGATCCTTCTGCCGGATTCTCCCAATTCAACGAAGTTTGAAATTCTTCGCATAACGCCTTCAGTTCATTTTTTAGTTCTTCCGGGATTGATAATTGTTCTAATTCAATGATGTATCCAAATTTGTTTTCAGTTTCCGGATTGTCACTCCAAAGACAAGTTGTTGTTTCGCCATATGCAAACATAAATCTTAAAGTATACATATTCTTTTCCCACTTCTGTCTTTACGCCAATTGTTAACTGTCTTCTAATGTGCCGAACTCAAGTATGTTCATCAGTTTGCCGATATCATCGGAGGTATAAAAATAATAAGATTTCGGTACAATATATAGTTTGTTTTCTTTCATATAGTTTTTTAACTGCAACAGTGTATATGCATTGATAGAATTAAACCAACTGTATTCTGTTGGAAATCCTTCCGGTTCTTCATCCAATGTATCCCACGTGATAAGGTATGGACATAGCTCTGCCGGAACACACATACCGACTTCTAATTTCCCGAACTCAAGTATGTTCATCAGTTCACTGATATCATCGGAGGTATAAAAATAATAACGTTTAGGTACAATATATAGTTTGTTTTCTTTCATATAGTTTTTAAGTTGTAACTTTGTGTATGCATTGATGAAATTAAACCAACGATATTCTGTTGGAAAACCCACCGGTTCTTCATCCAGTGTATCCCATGTGATAGGGTATGGACATAACTCTGCCGGAACACACATACCTTTTTCAACTTCCAAAACAAATGGTCTGATAAACGGTATTTTTTCAAGATGCAATTTGTCGATGTTACGATAGGCGTAATATCCCCCGATACTGCATAAAGAAAGTACTAATATTAAAAGAATGTAACAAATAGATTTTCTTTTTTTAAGCAATGCCATCTAAGGGCCTCCGATTTATACTTTTCTTTTTCCTATGTCGTATACTATTCTTTCAGGAATGTATTCATAAAAAGACAGCGGACGGTTCTGTGTCTTATCCCCATCTGCTTTTTATATCACAAATCTTCCTGTTGAAGTTCAAAAAACTTTTCGTTATAAATCATCAAGATTCCTTCTTTGGGCAAGCCGGTCAAAATGAAGGTATCACCAATGTTTGCAGTATTAAAAATTCCGGTGCCCGTCATATTATAGAGGGAGGACCAAGTATAATAGTTCTTTTGGCCGGTTAAGTAGTATCTGTCGTTTTTGAAATATAGTGTGTGCGGGATACTAACTCGTCTTCTGCCGGGGCGTCCCTCTACACTTTGGTTCAGTTTCTCGGTTTGAATAAAGTATTTTCCAGTCTTTATTTTTTTAATCCGAGCAATATTATTAATTGCACCCACCAAAATACAAATTGTTGCCGCTATAAAAAACAAGTTTCCAACAATAAAATACATAAACGAATAGGGGAAAAAGAATCCCATAAAAATATAGATAATCAGCGCGATCACCCACGTGGCAACGGATGTTAATACAGATTCTTTCGTATCCCCACCCGAAACGCGGATTAAATCTTTTTCAATAATAGTTCGTGTCAGTTTTTCTTTTTGCATTGATTTTTCCTTATAGTAACCAAATTCAAGAGGACTGTTCTCCTTGTATTAACACTTTCGTTCTCTTCGTACTTGCTCTAAATATTCTTCATCAGACAAGTCTTTGTGCCACCAATGGTGACAGTCCTTTGGATCTTCCGCCTCTTTTCTTCGAGTATCCGCTTTCGCAAGTGTTAAAAGCAAAATATTGAAGCCTATTTGCAACTCTTTTTCCGGCAAATTACATATTTCATAGCCGAATTTATCAAAGGGCTTATCTTTATTGAGAAGCTTTACCGCAGAAGCGGAATTTCGTTTTTTCAGTTCTGTTGCAGACATTTCAAGTTCGTCATAGGTGGGGTGTGCTTGAATCACCATATTCAGTAACCCGTGAAGAATGTCTTTTTTATCCAACAAATCATATGAATTAAACCAATCATTCATTTCATTGAGCAAATGAAGATTTTGCACAAATTGATTGAGAAAAATCTCCTCATGAATCGTTAAATTTCGTTTCATAAATAACCCCTCTTATGAACAAAACCATACAGGAGAACCGCTCCCCTTATGTTTCTGCTTTTATCATAGCACAAAGCCCTTTAAGTGTCAACGAATGCCGCGATCTGCCGCTCGTGCCACTAAAAAAGGACATCCTTGCGGATGTCCTTTTGATTTCTGCAGACTTTTGGGAGTAGGAAACTCTGCGCTGAGGACTTTTTCGACCGCTCCGAGCGGTGGGCGAAAAAGCCTCTCTGCACGAGACACGGCAGTCCGCAACGCCTATCGCGGCGCTGCGGCTGCCTCAACGAAC